>JAPLUH010000271.1 GCA_026397675.1 Verrucomicrobiota bacterium | reverse complement strand
CCCGGATTGAGGTAACGGATGGAATCCACCCGGGAATCATGCGGCTTATGGGTGTGTCCAAACACCACGACGGCGGGATGATGGTGATCGATGCTCCGGGCCAATCGGTCGTGCGGAGCATGAGGATCGACAATATGGTGAACCAAAAATCTATACCCTCCGAGGTCAATCACCTCCGTCTCGCGGGCATCGAGGGGCAGGCCATCGCAATTACCCATCACGGCCGTGACTGGGGCGATCCGTTCCAAACCTACGAGGATCGAAGGGTCACCGATGTCACCGGCATGGAGAATGTGATCAACCCCAGCAAGCAGGGCCGGGATTTGGTCGTCCCAAAACCCGTGGGTGTCGGAAATCAGTCCCACGGTCATGGCGTCGTTAATTAAGCGGTCTGCTCTTCGGCCTCGCCATCGACCTCGGCCGGTGGGGTGCATTCACCCTTTTCCTGCGGAGACTCCGAGGGATCCGCCTGCCAAGCCACGGCAAAGAGGGCGCTGAAGAGGGCGCTGCTCAACAGACTGTTGCGCAGGAATTTCCAAGTCTCTGGCCAACCGGCTGAACCGGTGGTCAATGCGGTCCACCAACCGGCCAGAGTCTTGGCATAGGCCGGATCGCGCAGCCACGAGAGCGTATTAGTCACCCCGTAGAACAGCATCACCCCGAGGAGGCTGCCTAGAATGGCCGGAGGCAGTCGCAGCCAGCGGGTGCCCGGCACCAGGGGTTTCAGCCCGCGTCCCAACAAAAACAAGACAGCGTAGCCGGCGTAGTTGCCCACCATGTAAAGGAGCGAAGCCGGGTCCCAGACATCGTACCCCTTGCCAAATTGGTACCACAGGTTGAGAGCAACATCGCTCACCAGGAGCGTGCCTAACGGGAGGGCGATCGCCCATCGACCCGGGAAGAACATGCCCCCGCACAGGCACAAGGAATACACGACGCTGAAGTTGGGCGGGAAAAGACCCGGCCAACGGCTCAGCGCCACCACCACGGCAAAAAACCAGGGGTAGAGTTGTTGGAAACGATCCGGCACGTCGGCGGACAGATTACCGGCAGACGTCGCGATGACAAGAGGCAGAACCGAGGAAGCCTCAGGTCCTGGCCTGAAACACTTCCCACCGATCGCTCCCTTGCCCGCGGTCCCGTTTCCCTGCCAGCCTCACAGGCCAAGCCCATGAATCCCCAGGACTGGAAACTGATCCTCCTCGCGTTGATCGCGATCACCGCCCTGATCGTGCTTATCACCAAGGCCAAGGTGAACGCGTTCCTATCGCTGCTCATGGCGTCTCTGGTTGTCGGCCTAGGAGCCGTACTGCTGCTGGACGTGCCGATGCGCGACACCGCCGGTAAGGTCCTCACCTCTCCGGAAGGCAAGGCCACCGCCTACACTGTGCTTGGGGTGATGAAGTCCTTCGGGGATGGCCTGGGAGCCACGCTGGCGGGGACAGCCGGAGTCATCGCCTTGGGAACCATGCTGGGAAAGCTCTTGGCCGAGTCCGGCGGCGCTGAAGTACTGGCCTCCCGAATGGCGCGGATCTTCGGCCCCAATCGCATCCAATGGTGCATTATGGCGCTAGCGTTGGCGATCGGCCTGACCACCTGGTTCGCAGTCGGCCTCGTCCTGCTGCTACCCATCCTGCTCACCCTCACCCACGAGACCCGCCAACCCTTNNNCCAACCCTTCTTACGGTTGGCGCTGCCGCTACTGGCCTGCCTATCGGTCATGCATGGAGTCATGCCGCCGCACCCGGGTCCCGTGGTGGCCGTCGAGGCGCTCAAGGCCAACATGGGCCTAGTGCTCTTCTGGGGCTTTGTGATTGGGATTCCGACCGCCGCCGTGGCCGGGCCCATCTATGCGAAATTTGTGGTCGGCCGCGTTCAAGCCAACCCACCAGCCATTCCGAAAAAAGCCGCCTCGACCGATCCGCGGTTCCGATTGCCGGGCTTTGGTATGACGCTCTTCAGCATCCTCAGCCCAGTGATCCTCATGCTCTTGGCCACGGTGGCCGAACTGCTCCTTCCCAAGGGTCACTCACTTCGCGAGGCCGCCCAATTCATTGGTCACCCCACCTTGGCGCTGCTCTTGGCCGTGCTAATAGCTTCGGTGACGCTCGGGACCCGGTGCGGCTATACCCGGTCTGAGGTTCTGAAGTTTACCGAGCAATGCATCGGGGCCGTGGGTTTGACCATCTTGGTGATCGGCGGGGGCGGCGGCTTCGCCCGCGTGCTGCGGGACTCCGGAGTTGCTGAGGCGATCGGTCGCGCCGGCGACGCGGCCCACCTGAGCCCGCTGCTCTACGGGTGGCTGGTGTCGGCCTTCATCCGTGTGGCCACGGGCTCGGCCACTGTGGCCATCACCACGGCTTCCGGCCTGCTGGTGCCCGTGCTGGCGGCTCATCCGGAAATGAATCCCCATCAGGTGGCGTTGATCATTTGTGCGGTGGGCTGCGGATCACTCTTCTTGAGTCACCTCAACGATGCCGGCTTCTGGATCGTCAAGGACAGCCTCGGCCTCAGCGTCGGACAAACCCTCAAGACCTGGACGGTTTGCGAGACCATCGTGGGCATCGCCGGCATGCTCTTCTCGCTGGCCGCCTTCCATTTGGTTGCCAGACTCTAAGGCCAACGGCACCGATGAACCCATCGCGGTTGACCGATCCCCGCCCACTGGAACCCCTAGGCATGAGCCCTGAACTCGATTTCCTCGACCAACCTCTGTCCTTGCCCCTGCGGGTGACGGCCTCCACCCGGCACGATTTAATGGCCCTGGGCGAGTGCATGGTCCGTTTGTCGCCCCCGGGCCACGGCCGATTGGAGTTCGCTCGGTCGCTAGAAATCGACGTCGGCGGTGGCGAATACAATGCGGCCTACGCGGCGGCACGTCTCGGGTGGCGAGCCGCCTTCGCTAGCAAGCTGCCCGACAATCCCTTGGCCGACATTATTCTCAACCACGCCCGGGCCGCTGGGATGGATGTGAGCCACGTCGCACTCGAACCTCACGACGGTCTGGGCCGAGCCAATCGCGTGGGACTGTATTTCGCCGAAATTGGAGTGGGTGTGCGCGGAGGGATGGCTCTCTTCGATCGGGGGCATTCTAGCGCCAGCCAAATGACTCCGAGCGACGTGGACTGGACGAACGTCTTTCAACGGGAAGGCGTGCGACTGCTGCACAGCGGCGGTATTTTCGCCGTCCTGTCCGAATCGACCCGCGCCACCTTGCAAACCGCCGTGGCCGCGGCTCGTTCAGCAGGAACGCTGGTGAGCTACGACCTCAATTTCCGAGCTTCCCTGGCCACCCCGGAGCGCGCGGCAGAAATCAACCGGGAGTTCGTGGAGCAAAGCGATGTATTGATCGGCAGTCCGGAAGGGTTCCGAGCCTTACTCCACTCGGCCGCCCCGGACCCACAATCGGGCACAGCCGAACTGGTGGCTGCCGTGAGTCAGGCCTTCCCGAAGCTAAAACTCATCGCCGGCACCGAGCGCACCGTGCATCAAGGGAATCGGCACGACCTGAGCGGATTCGTCGGCATAGGCCCGCGATTCGGCCGGGGCCGGGAATACCGCGACCTCGAAATCGTAGATCGTGTGGGCACCGGCGATGTGTTCTCCGCCGGCCTCTTGCATGGACTCCTGTCGGGCCTACCGCTTGGCCGCACACTGGACTTCGCCTTGGCTTATGCCGCACTGGTCCACACCACCCGGGGAGACACCTCGCAGTTTCGTGCGGCAGAGATACAAGCCCTCGCCGACGGTGCCTCGGCCTCGATGCGGCGGTGAGCGGCGGAGCGGCCGTGCGGGTCGGACGCGACATCCTGGAAGAGGCCGATAGATCCAGGGTCGGGCGAGGCTACACCAACGCCGCTCCGCGCTCAGTCAACCACTGCACAGCCTCGTCGAGCTCGTTCAAGGATCCCATCTGGATCTCCTTAAGCCGGTCTTGGATCCCGGAGCGATCGAAAACCGCCAAACAAGGCTCATCGCTAAAACGGCTCAGGTATTGGATCGCCTCAAAACCCGAAGGGTGTCTTTGAATAGCCAAAGACCAGGACTGGGGCACCTGAAGATCTGCGTCGTAAACGGCCGACACATCCACCCTCATCGCCTCCCGCGTCCTCCCATCACCCATGGAGCACACTCGCAATTGGGGGACTTCAATCCTGCTCAGGCTGCAGCCGTCCCACTTCACCTTGGAAATCACCTGCCTCCGCCTAAAAACGTCGTCTCCGAAATACTCCCAAAGGCACGTCGAAAGAGACACTCCCACATACAGCAGGTGAAAGAGGGATTCCGGATGCGAAAAACGATGGTGGGGCCGGATCCCGAAGTCGATCGCCGGCCGTTCTGATCGGTGAACCCGAAACCAATGCCGCTTCGGCTGACGCGACATCGGGATGCTGAGGCTGTTAAAATCCGAGCGCGGTAGGTAGGTGTCCCGACGCCCTGAAGACGGATCACTCGACATAGGCCTGAGCGCTCATCCGCACCTGATCGAGCTTCTTCTCGCGCAATAGCTCCAACGGCCGCTTTCCGACCAGCGCCGGCTTCTCCTGAAGGAAGAACAGCATCTTCGCCCACGTATCGAGACGTTCGTCCTGATTAAGAATCCCCAACACCTCCTCGAAGCCCGGC
>JAPLUH010000219.1 GCA_026397675.1 Verrucomicrobiota bacterium | reverse complement strand
CGATCACTGGCAACCCGCGTGCTGTGGCCAATGACTGGGCGGCCGTCCATCCGGCCATTAGGGCCGCGGGCAGTCCAGGACCTCGGGTGGCGGCCACGGCGGTGAGGTCGGCCATGGAAATCCCCGCCGTTTCCAAGGCCTTACGGACGACCGGGATAAGGTTGCGGAGGTGTTCCCGGGTGGCCAGTTCTGGAACCACCCCACCGTATTCGGAGTGGAGGAGGACCTGGGAGGCCACGATGTTGGACAGCAGCCGTCCGTTCTGGACCACGGCAGCACTGGTTTCGTCACAGGACGATTCGATGGCGAGAACCATTTTTTAGAAGACAATCATTCCGGCCATCCCCACGGGGATGCAAATTCCGGATTAAGGGGCGGCGGGTGCGGCAGGCTTGGAATTCGGTGCGGTCGCCTCGGCTCTCGGGGACTTGGCACCCGGACGTTTGGCTAAGAGTCGCACCCCCTTGAGCAAGTCGATGGCTCGCTCGAGTTGGGGATCGTTGTCGGCTAAAACTAGATCACGCAGGCGGGCCTGCTGGGCGACGGGGTAGAGACGTAGGGTGTCCTCGAGGCTATTGGTGCCACCGGGCATACGCCGGAGTTGGATGGCCGCTTCGTCTTCGTCGGTAATGGGGACGACGATGTTGGGCGAAATACCCCGCTCATGGATCACCTTGTGGCTCGGGGTGTAATATTTGGCGGTGGTGAGACGCAGGGCGGAACCATCGTTGAGGGGCAGGATGTTCTGCACAGACCCCTTGCCGAAGGATTGCTCGCCGATGACCACGGCCCGCTCGAGGTCCTGAAGGCAGCCGGCCACGATTTCGGAGGCGCTGGCGCTGCCGCCATTGATGAGCAGGACTAGAGGATATGAACGGACCTTGCCCTTGCCTGAAGCCTTACGCTGCTGATCCGCCGCGCGATTGCGTCCTTCGGTTGAGACAATCGGTTTGCCCTTGGGTAGAAATTTTTCTGAGACGGCCACGGCTTGATCGAGCAGCCCGCCCGGGTTGCCACGAAGGTCCATAACGAGGCCTTCGAGGCCCTGCTTTTCCATGGCTACGAGTGCTGTCTCCAATTCTTCGTCGGTCTTTTCGGCGAACTGGGTGATGCGTACATACCCCAAGTGGTCGGCGCTCACTGGGAATTCTCGGTGGTTGTTCTGATCTTTCACCGTGTAGACACGGATGTCCTCGCGGGTCAGTGAGATCTCTTTGGGTTCCGAGAGCGAGGGGCGGATAATTAACAGGGTGACCTTCGACTTGGGTTCGCCCCGCAGGATTTTGACGGCATCGCCCATGACGAGCCGGTCAGTGGGCTTGCCGTTGATTTTTAGGATCTGGTCTCCAGGGAGAATACCCGCCTCGAACGCCGGGGTGTCCTCCATGGGGGCGATCACGGTGAGCACCCCCTCTTTAACGTGGACCTGCAAACCCACTCCGCCGTAGATCCCCTCGGTGTCTTCCTTTAGTTCGTTGAACTTAGACAACGTCATGAATTCGCTGTGCGGATCGAGGGTGGAAAGCATCCCTTTCATCGCGCCGTGAATGAGGTCCTTGTAGGTCAAGGTTTCGCCATCGACGTAATCTTTGCGGACCCGCTCCAGAACTCGGGTGAAGAGTTCGAGTTGCTGATAGGGGTCATCCCGTTCGTCCGCCGCGCTGAGCTGGAAGAGCTTAGCACCGAGGCCGACATAGGCCACGAGGGCGGCGATGAAGAGGGGATAGATCAGACGTTTGTTCATCTCGGCGACTCCGATGCGTTGCTGCGTACCTCCAACCTAGATTCGTCCTCTAAAAAGGGAAGGGGCCTGTTGGTTTTGTTCACAGGGCCGTTGCTTGCACTCGCAAGATCGGCTGCGAGGTTGTGTGGGTATGTTGATGGTGGGGATCGATTTAGCCTGGGGCGAACGCAACCGGGATGGAATCTGTTTAATTGAGGCCGATGGGCAAAGGGCCTCGGTGTTGGAGTCGCGTTGGACCCTTGGGGACGACTCCCTGTCGGGATGGTTGCGTGAACGGGTGGGACAGCATCCCTGCGTCATGGCCGTAGATGCTCCGCTCGTCTGCCCCAATCGGAGTGGATCCCGGCCCGTGGATCGTTTAACCCATCGACTCTTCGGGCGAGAGCACGCCGGGTGTCACCCCTCCAATGCCCGTCTTTGCGCCCGGCCTCTGCGCATTGCCAGGGCGCTGGAGTCGGAAGGTTATTCGCTGGGCTGGGATTTGGCGGCCTCACGACTGGCCATGGAAGTCTATCCCCATCCGGCCATGATCCGTTGGTTTGGGCTGCCGCGAATTCTCAAATACAAGCGTGGTACGGTGGCCGAACGCCGGCGGGAGTTTCGCCGCTATCAGTCGCTCTTGAGCAGCTGTCTCCAGTGCCGGTTCCCCGAATTGCTTCCCGGAATCGTGGGCGAAGAACTGCTCGGAGCCGCCTATTCCAAGGAAGCGGAGGATCGGCTCGATGCCTTGTTCTGCGCCCTGATCGCTTATCACCATTGGCGGCACCAAGGTCAGCAAACCCAGATCATTGGCGACGCACACAGCGGATTTCTGGTGCTGCCACAGTGATTTGGAATTGAGAGCACCGGCGGGCTCGGCCGAGTGGAATTTGGGACGACGATGGCGGGGGATGGTGTGCATCTCCCGCCATCGACCGATTGGGGCGACTAAAACTAGACTTTTTTGATCGGCGGCAGCTCGGCCGGTTTTTCGGCGTCCTTCACCGTAAAACTCCGGCCGGTTAACTTCTCGATCAGGCTGATGCCCAAGAATCCGTTCATCAACCCGCCGGCGTCGCCGCCCGCGCCCGCCCCACCGCCGCCCCCACCGATGATCAGGTTGTCGGGAATTAGCTTGAGCGTGCCAGTGGCGATCTTCTCCACCACTCGGATCTGGCCGAACACGTCCTGGCCCATCGCTTGGACTTCCAGGCGGTAGGCCTCCGCCGTAGACTTACCCTTGGAGAGAATGACCTCGGCCTCGGCGTTACCGATCTTGGCGGTTGCTTCAGATTCGGCGATGGCGGTCACCTTGGTGGCTTCCGCCTGAGCGTTGGCGCGAAGCTTGATCGCCTCGGCTTCACCGGTGGCCTGAAGAATCGCCGCGGCCTTGGATCCCTCGGCCTCCTTCACCTTACTCTCGGCCACGTTTTTCTGAATCTCCACGTTGCGCTCGGACTCCACCACCTTGGGCTGCATGGCGGCCTGAGCGGTGGCGTTTTCGAGGGCGCGGCGCTCGTCCTGCGCCTCTTTCTGGGTGGCGTAGGTTTTTTTCTCCTGCTCGGCAATTTGCCGGTCGGTCACCGTCTTGGTTAGCTCCGGTGGCAGCACCACGTCAGCGATCAGGGTATCCTTGGAGTCGATATGGTGAACGCGCAGCACGTTATCGATGTGCATCTTGGCCTTTTCCTGGAGTTGCTTGCGCTCGGTGTAGAGGTCGAGGGCCTTGATGTACTGGGCGGAGTTGCGGAAGTGCGAGCTAATGGCGGGCTCAAGCACCTGGGAAATCATGTTTTTCACCGAGCCCAGGTTGGCGATAACCTTGGGGGCGTTTTTCATCGGAATGTGGATGATCACGCTCACGTCCATGTTAACGTTAAAGGCGTCGGCGGTGCGCAACGTGATCGTCTTAAGGTTGGAATCGAGCTCGTGGGCGCTGGAACGGTTGTCGGCCCAATTGAGCAGGATTTGGGTGGTAGGAACGATATCCACCTTGAGGATCTTGGTATTGACCGGGTGCTTACCGGGCTGGAGCGGGTCGGCCCAAATGCCCTTATTGCCGTTGGCGACGATTTTGGCGTTCACCGCCTCGTCGGTCAGGTCGGCGCCGTCCGGGCCGACGTAGCTCGTGACGACGCCGCAAAAGCCGATGTCGACGCGGATCATCGGGGCTTTTTCGACGGAGGCGAACCAGGGATTAATGGCGTAGTTGCCGGCGCGCAGCACCGGGATTTGCAGGCCCTTCTGGCCCCCGGCGGCAAGGAAAGCGGCCGGATCTTGGAAGTTGTTATGGGTGCCGAGCGGCAGCTCCTCGGCGGCGATCTTCGAGGAATCGACAATCGGTTTGCCCTCCAAGATGGTGACGATGCCGACTTGGTCCGCCTCGATGTTCGTCCAATCGACCACGCTGATTACCCTGAAGAACGCCGGGTTGATTCGGTAGCGACCGGGCATCAGCACCTCAAGCTGGCGGCCCTTTTCACCGCCATTGCGAATGAAGGCCTCGCCATCATTGAAGCTGTTGTGGCCGTTGACCTTGAGTGCGAGCAGGCGGCCTTCGGGGATGCGTGCGCCGTCCGTGGCCTCGACCAGACCAATTTGACCACCCTTGATCTCGGTCATCGGACGTTTCTCAACGCGAAAAAGAATCGTATTGATGCGATAAAAACCGGGGGCTAAGAAGGCAATCTGCGGGCCCTTTTGGCCACCGTTATTGATAAAGTCCTTGGCATCCTGAAAGTTGTCGCAGGCCACCGGCGAGCCGAAATTGCCACCGGGGCGGGTGACGGGGTTGCCGGCGATGGCTTCGACGTAGCCGACTTCGTTGTCGTCGATCATGATGGCGTCGACGACCGTCACCTCGAAGAGGGCGGGGTTAATTTTATATTCACCCTCGGGAAGGATGGCTAGTTGAGGACCTTTTTCACCGCCGTTGCGCAGGAAGGCCTCGCCGTCCTGGAACAGGTCGCACTCGATGCTCTTGGCCATGTAATTTCCGGAGGGAATCGGCGCGCCGGTGATGGCGCGGACCACGCCGACCTGATTGGACGGGATCACCAAAAAGTGGTGCTTGGTGGTGCGGAAAATAAACGGGAGCAGAAAATGAAAGCCGGGGCCGAGGACGCGGGCCTGCACACCGACTTCGTGGCTCAGAGCCACCGTGCGACCGTCGGGCATTTGCCGACCGAACCAGCGCCGCTCCAAAGTGATGATCTTGTTGCCGCCAGCGATCGTGAAGGAGTTATAAAGGAGAACCAGCAGGGGAAAGCCCCACAGAAAATAGCCGAGGTTTTCAGCGATGAATTTGATAAGTTCAAACATAGATATCCTTGGGGAAGGTGACCGAAATGAAGCAATTTGAAGCAATCGGAGGTTGCACACGGAGCAATGGGGCAGCAATAAGCGTTTGAGTATTTGGAATTTTAATTAGCAATTCCATACTGGAACGACCCACGTCTGCGGTTGGGCTGATGTTCGCCCACAAAAAGAATACCCGCGGCGGCGGAGAGGCCTAGAACTTTGCCCAACAGGTGGTTTTTCTCCTCCTAGGGAGAGTTAAAACCGCCAACCAAGAGTAAAATGAAGAAAATAGCTCTCCTCACCGGGTGTTTACTCAATCCAAGGTCGGGCATTAAGAGCGCATCCGCATCCATGAGATTCCGGAATATTTTCCTCACCGCGTGGTTGGCTCTGACGGCCGCGTCGATGACAGTGAGCAACGCATCGGCGGAGGTGGCTCAGCCCCCTCGCCCGAAGCTGCAAATTATTAACGGCAGCAGCGGAACCATCGACCTGTTCTGGTTGAAGAATGATTCCGAACGCGTGCCCAGCGGATCCGTTGAACCGGGACACGACACGGTCATCGACACATCCATCGGGCATCGCTTTGAAATCGTCAGCCGTGCCGATAAGACCACCGCCGTGGTCGCGAGCCAGGTGCCGGTCCAGGGATTCCGTTTTGATCCCAATGGCCGAGACGGCATCCCGGCCTTTTACACCCAACGCGTCAGTGCGAAGGGGTTTCCCATCGTCGCATCCTCTAAAGTAGACCCTCACGCGCTCCAAGAGGCCGCATTTCTCGTGGACATGATGCTGGCGAAGCGACCGGACGTGCGGGCTGCGATGATCCAAAGTGGCGCGCGCATGTGTATCATGGCCCATAATGAATTCACCACCGACCTGCCAGAATTCGTCCGGATGGCCGAAGGGAGGCTGCGCGATTTCCCGAGTTTGCCGGCAAAAGATTTCTGGGACGCGCGCGCCCGCGGACTCGGCGGCAGCGAAACCGATCCCTTGTGTACGGTGGCCGAGGAGAACGTGCTCGGATTTCCCGGCGACCCGTATGAGAAAGAGTGCATTCTCATCCATGAGTTCGCGCACAACATCCATTTGCGCGGCCTGCTGAATGTGGATCGGACCTTCGACTCGCGATTGAAGTCCACCTACGCCGCCGCGATGAAGGACGGCTTGTGGAAGGGTAAGTACGCGAGCGTCAACCCTCACGAGTATTTCGCGGAGGGCGTGCAATCGTGGTTCGACAACAACCGCGTCAACGACCACGACCATAACCATGTCCATTTGCGTTCCCAGTTGATCGAGTATGACCCGGGGCTTGCGGCACTGTGTCGCGAGGTCTTCGGTGACACCGAATTGAAGTACAGCAAGCCCGCCACGCGTCTCACCGGCCACTTAGAGAGGTATGATCCGGTCCAGGCGCCGAAGTTCTCTTGGCCGCAGCGATTGAAGCGCGCCTCAGCGGAAATTCGGGCGAAGGCCGAGGCCCGCGATAAGGCTGCCAACGAGGGCGACAAACGCTGATTTCCTGCTTTGAAGGCAAAGGGGCGAAGGGGC
Organism: Verrucomicrobiota bacterium; assembly: GCA_026397675.1. Classification (GTDB taxonomy): domain Bacteria; phylum Verrucomicrobiota; class Verrucomicrobiia; order Limisphaerales; family UBA9464; genus SXXZ01. The sequence continues at coordinate 15,788 of JAPLUH010000219.1, read as the reverse complement.
GAAGGGGCGAACGCAGAACGCCAGAACCCTCCCCATGACTTTCTTCCCCAGTGCCTCCTTCCGGATGGAGGGCGGGGCTCGCCTTGGGACAAGGAAGCCGGCTAGCCTCTCGCCGCATGGGACCTGTAGAGGCGCTGGTTCAGCCGCTGGGAGCGGCGTGGGCGGGAGCGATGCTGGTCAGCGGTCTGGCGTTTCGGCGCAGGGCTTGGCTGGCCGGCGTCACGTCTCTTTGCCTTGCTGGCGGACTCTGGTTGGTGGGTGGAACACCCTTCTCGGCATTGCTCTTGGCTCGTTTAGAGAGGCCCTATGATCGGATTCATCCGGTGACCTTACCGGTGGCCGATGCCGTGGTGGTCTTGGCGGGAGATATCGAGTTCTCCTCACGCGAACTCCTTTGGTTCGGGACCGGCTCCTCCTTTGAACGTTCCCTGACGGGCCTGGAGGTGATGCGTCAAGGGAAGGCCCGCACCCTGGTCGTCAGCGGTGCTCCTTTTAATTGGCTCGGGAGTGCTCGTTCAGAGAGCGATTTGCTGACCGCCTGGATACGCTCCTGGCGATTGCCGGCGGGAGATCTCCAGCGGTTGCCCGCGTGTAAAGACACGCATGAGGAAGCCGTCGCGATCGGCGACATGGTTCGAAAACGGGGCTGGAAGCGGGTGATTCTCGTTAGTTCAGCGTCGCATCTGGCCCGGGGAGCCGCTGCCTGTCGCAAGGAAGGTGTGGATGTCCTGCCCGTCGGTTGCGATTTTCAGGCCTTGGACGCGTTGGACCGACCGGAGCATTGGTGGGTTGTGCCCCGCAGTGAGGGGTTGATCCGCTTTGAACGCTGGCTCCATGAAGAATTGGGTGGCGTGTGGTACTGGTGGCGCGGGTGGATTTAATGCGCGGCTAGCGTGCTTATTCTGAGCCCTTTCTATTCAGATTCAGCGCATTCGTGGCAGGTGTGGATTGCCCTCCGGGGCGCGGTCGGTTTCCATCGGCCAGCTTTGAGCAACGTGATTCCAACCGAAGTCATCCAGGCGGCCGGTGGTCTGGTGTGGCGAACATCCCCTCGAGGTAGGGAACTAATTCTAATCCATCGGACTCGTTATGGTCCGGAATGGGCTCTTCCGAAAGGCAAGCTCGACCCCGGCGAAGGATGGCTTCAGGCCGCGGTGCGCGAGGTCGAAGAAGAGACTGGGTGCCGTGCCACCGTCGAATCGTTTGCCGGAGGCAGTGTGTATGCGGTCAATGGCATGCCCAAGGTGGTCTTGTACTGGCACATGGAGCTTCAGGAACAGGGGCCCGTGCAGGATACGCAAGAAGTCGCCGACCTGCGATGGGTCAGCGCTGAAGAAGCTGTTGATTTGCTGACCCACTCGAATGAACGGGCTTTGCTGGCTCCGCTGGAGAACCGCGAGCGGCCCGGCCGTTGACCGAAGCGATTTGGATTACTTCCGTTCTGGCTGCGGCGGCAGCAGAAACAACCGGGCGTCTCCGGCTCCGAGGGAGAGTTGAATCCCCGGCAATTCCGGGCTGTCGTCCAGCAAGGGGTGTTCACGTCCGTCGTCTCGGCTCAGTTCAACGACCTCGCCCGCGGAATCGAACACCACTGTGGGCCAGGCCGTGTAAGCCGTGTTGTGGTTGACCAGCAAGACGGCACGCCGACCGTCGGTGTGTTTCAGGGAGCCAATTAGGAAGGTGCCCTCGGGATCGGAACCCACCCGGTTCAGCGATCGAACTCCGGTGTGCGCCAGCGATGTCGCCGGATTTCCGGTGGTGTATCGGACGACGCCCTGGCCGGTCAGGCGCATGAGGACGGGGCCCCATTGCTCGAGTCCGGTGTTAATCCGTCGCGCCTCATCGTAGTGACGGGTCTTGAAGCCTTCGGCCGTGAGGAGAGCTCCGCCCTTGGGAAACTCGCCGGTGCCACCGTTGCCCTTGCCGGGGGTCCAGTAGCAGAAGTACAGAACACCCTTGGAACCATGGGCGATGGAGGCGTGGATCATCCACCGGATCTGGGCCTCGGTGGGATCCATGCGGTCACCGAAAGGCATGGAATGGAAGAAGTTCCAGAAGGGGATGCCCGCTGCGATCGAGTGCTTGCGCATCGATTCGAGGTTCTTGAGGTACTCGCTGCGGGAATCGTCACCGGGCCGCATGAGCGGATAGTGGTCCATCGACAGCACGTCCGGTTTCACCGTCTCCACGAAATTCCGGAGGTACTCCTCGTAGGTGTTGGCCCCCATCTGGCCAGGGGCCGCGTAGTTGGGAAATAAGTTGATGTAGCCCAAGCGGCCAGGTTTTTGTTCCCGCAGTGAGGCGACGCGCGCGGCGAGGGCAGGGAAGGCGGCGCTTCCAGGTTCGTCACTGAGGCTGTAGCCCCAGCAGGCGGTGCCGTCGGGCAGGGAGGTGGCTGGATCATCTGCACTCACCAGAACCTTCAGCCCCAGCGAATCACAGACCCGGACTTGTTCCTCGGCGCTGAAGCCGGAGGTTCCGATGACCAGGTTGAAATGCGCATCGCGAATCTCACGGTATCGTTCCGGTAGGTTGTTGGTGGTGCGTGGTGGCACCCAGAAGCCAATGGCGAACCGGTCTTGGATAAACCGGGCAGGTTCTGCACCGAGGGCTAAGGACAGCAGACAAAGAATTCCCAGAAATCGGATCATGCGCGCTTCAACGTTGATCCAGAAGACGGAGGGGATCCACCGGAATACAAACTCCGGGAAGAGTTACGGTCGTTGCTTGAGGCGGATGCGCAGGGTTTCCGGCGTGGCCTTGGCGTAGGCGATTCCCAAGTCGGATTCCGAACCGAACAGTTCGCCCGCGATCCGGCGACCTGAGACTTGGACTTCGACGACCGCCTCGCGCATGGGCCACGGATCCAGACGGAACGTCCGCTCCGCGAGTCGATGCACGGCCACCTCCTGCATGCCACTGCCCATCAACGGGAGAGGGTGCAGCAGGTTGGCCGGGTTGGGGTAGTCCACACAGGAAAGCAGAGAGAGGTTGTCACAGGCCTGCAGCAGGCGGAAGTTCTCGACCCAGGTCGTGGCCAGCAGATCGATTCCCGAGAATCGGCCCGACTGGGCGCAGATCCGGCGCAGGTCTTCCTGCCGTTGCTCTTGCCTCTCGAGGAAGGCCGCGAGCTTGGGCCGGTCGTCGGGGCGGATGGTCGAATGATCGGCCCGCTCGGTGAGCAGGTTGCAGGTGTGCATGGAGATCAGGACCGCCGCGTAGGCATCCTGGGCAGCGACCGCTTCCATGGCCTGTCCCCGCACCTGGAGGTAGTCGGCCAGGTCGATCTCCTCGAAGGCGCTGTACTTGCCCACCAAATCAATGCCGAAGGCACTAGGACGTCCCTCGCGGGTGATCTTGGGGGTCCGATCGCGGGTGGCCCAGCCGTCGTCATGACGTCGGATTCCCTCCAGCGTGTTGGTCAGCGGAAACGGGGGGCGAAATCGCGAGTTGCCCCACGCTGAGGCGAACTCCCCAGCGAGCCGAGCATGTTCGGGATGGGTGATGAGGAACCATCCTTCCTGGGTGCGGGCGCGGAGCATGGGGTAAAATTTTATTCAGGACGCCTTCGGGAAGAGGCCCTTGGCCAGGGTTCCCGTCACGGTGATCTGGGGTTGGTTGACGATCTGACTCAAGCGCAGGTCCAAGGCCACACTGCACAAGGTGTAGGCCAATTGCGGAGACAGCGAGAACCGGTCCATCAGGAAGTCGATGGCGTGATGGACGACATTTTTGGCCGCACTCAATGCATCGGGGGCGCTGGCGATGAAGGCCCAGGATCCCAGATCGGCTACCTTGGAAACCCGGGGTGGCAATTCGGCGAAGGGTTCATCTAGGCGCATGTCTTTGCGGACGGTGAGCCGGAACTCCGCCTCCATCGGGCCTTCGATACCGTTGATGCACACCTCACCGTCGCCCTGTGCCGCATGACCGTCGCCGGCGCTGAAGAGGGCTCCGGTATGGAAGACCGGCAAGTAGAGGGTGGTTCCGGGTTGGAGATCCTTCACATCGAGATTGCCACCAAAGGGGCCCGGAGGACGTGTTCGATGGGGGCCGGGAGCCTCTGGAGCCACACCAACAATTCCGAGGAAGGGAGCGAGCGGCAACCGTGCGGGAGCCAGCGAATAGGAAAAGTCCTTCTCCAGTTTCCAGAGAAACAGGTGCGGCTCGGTGAAGCGTTCTGGAAGGCTTCCCAAGCCAGGAATAATGCTCGTCCAGCCCCAGCCGCGGTGCTCGATGCGACGTATCTCGATTTGCAGCACATCGCCCGGTTCAGCATCCCGGACGAAGACGGGACCGGTGATGGTGTGGATCTTGTTGCGGTCCATGGCAACGAAGTCGGCCACGGTGGAAGTGGGCGACAGTTGGGCGCCGCTGGAATCCAAGCAGTCGAGGATCACGGTGTCACCCGAGTTCACCTCAGCGACAGGAGGCAGGCGGGCATCCCAGCGATCGTGGGTCCGGGTGTTGGGGACGCAGTGCAAACTCATGGGGTGGGGAATGGACCCGACAATCCGGTTGTAAGGCGTTGATCTTTGAAACTGACTCACGGCCGCCCCATTGCTGGGGCGACCGTGGTTGATGACCATTTCCATCATCGCCGCGAGGTTCGTTTCCAAACCGCATGGCTGGTTGTTTGGGCAAGTCAGCGATAGCAGCCCTCTTGCCAAAGCGAATTACCGGGGTTTGCAGTCGAAAACCTGGTTAAAACCGGTTGGGTTGATCAAAAAAAGGCAGATGAATCGTGGTCACCGTTCACCGGGGAAAGGTGGAGTCCATGGGTTCGATGGGCAGGGCTCAAAACATCCGCATGATCGAAGCATCCAAGTGATCGAAGGTGTCGCGCTCCGTTGGGTCGAGTGGACCGAATCCAAGATTGTCTGGCCGGAAAACGGGAGTTTCCGCACGATCGGCAGCATCCAATGAACCGCATCATTCTTAGCCTCTTCGCTGCCGTGGCCTCGCTGTCTTTGGCAGCGGCCGACAAATCGATCGTCTTGATTGCAGGCACGCCAAGTCATGCCCCGGGTGACCATGAATTTCGGGCCGGAAGCATTCTTTTGGCCGGCTGCTTGAACCGCATTCCGGGCATCCATGCGACCGTGGTCAGTAATGGCTGGCCGGCCGATACGGCCATTCTCAAGTCAGCCGATGCGGTGGTGGTCTTCTCCAATGGAGGCACGGCCCACCCCACGATCAAGCCAGACCGATTGAAGCTAATGAATGAGCTGTCAGCCAAGGGCGTGGGTATCGGGGCGGCCCACTACGGGGTCGAGGTGCCGGCCGGGGATCCGGGCTTCGCCATGCTCGATTGGACCGGGGGGTATTTCGAAATGTTCTGGAGCGTGAATCCGACATGGACGGCGAAGTTCGAATCGCTGCCAGTGCATCCGGTGACCCGAGGCGTGAAGCCGTTCACCATCCACGATGAGTGGTACTACCACATGCGCTTTGCGCCGGATCGCAAAGGAGTTACGCCGATCCTCAGCGTGGTGCCCCCGTTGAGCACCCTCGACCGCGGCAACGGCCCGCACAATGGCAACCCCTTCGTCCGTGCCTCTGTGGCCAAGGGAGAACCTCAGCCGTTGATGTGGACTTACGATCGGCCCAATGGAGGTCGGGGTTTCGGCTTCACCGGTGGGCATTACCACAAAAACTGGGGTGACGAGAACTTCCGCAAAGTGGTCCTGAATGCGCTGCTGTGGATCGCCAAGGTGGAGGTTCCGAAAGAGGGCGTTGCCTCGACGGTGACCCCGGAAGAATTGAGGGCGAACCAGGATCCGAAGTAACGCGGGCACGATCCGCTCGAAGAATCTTCGAAAACCATCTTGCCAAAGGCAGGCCTCCCCGAGTTTGATTCGCGCTCTTCGGTGCGGCTGGGTAGCTCAGTTGGTAGAGCATGCGACTGAAAATCGCAGTGTCGGCGGTTCGATCCCGCCCCCAGCCACCACCTTTCTCTTCTTCTTCAATTTCTCTCAGCGTTGAGAGACGTATTTGGAGTCGGTTTTTTTCCGATCCCTGCACGTCGGTTCCCCACCCTTTTTCCACATCGGCTCGATTAGTACGGGGACTCCGGGGGAGGTGTCTGCCGCAGGAACTCCCGGACCACAGAACCTTCGCGGGTCGGTGCTTGGCAGGCGTTGCCGGTGCAGAGGTAGGCCAACGAGCGTTCCTCGTCGCCGGGCAGCGTGCGGGCGAACGGATCCACGGGGCCGTGGTTGCCGAGGATGACGCGGTGCGGTTCAAACACAGCGTGAGCATGGCTCAGCAGGGCTCGGGTGGAACCGCAGAGCCAATCGCCCACCAGGACGACCCGCTTGGGTTCCTGAAGCGCGAAATCGAGGGCGCACAGGAGGAAGGGCACAACCTGCGGCGTCTGGTGCAGTTTTTGGGCGAAGAGGCGCAAGGTCTTCTCAGCCGCTTCCCGCCAGTCAGGACGTGCGCAGAGGCTGGCCAAGCGAAGCAGGGCCATGCTGGCCACGGCATTCCCGGAGGGTTCTGCTCCATCGTAGTCTTCCTTCACTCGCATGAGCAGGTGGGAGGTGTCTGCTCCGCTCTGCCAGAAACCGCCGCCGGCCGGATCGTAGAATCGTTCTATCAAGGCCTCGGCCAGTTGGACAGCGAAGGTGAGGTGGTTCGGGTTGAGCGTGGCTTCGTAGAGATCGACGGTGCCGGCCAGCAGGTGGGCATAGGCGTCGAGCAATTGGACTTGATCGTGTTCTCCATCGCGCCAGCGATGGTAGAGAGTGCCTCGAGTCTCCGGGGTGGGTGGCACCCAGAGGTGTTCTTGCAAAAAGGCCAGGTTGCGCTCGGCCATCGTGAGGAACTCGTCGTCGCCCAAGATCGCGAAGGCTCGGGCGCAGGCTCCGAGCATCATGCCGTTCCAGGATGCCAAAACCTTGTCGTCCTGATGGGGACGTACACGAGTCGCGCGGACCTCGCGCAGTTGGGCCAAGGCCGTTTCCAGAATGGGACGATCGGCTTCGGGGACCTCCGCCTGAACCAGAGACAACACATTGAGACCTTGCAGCGGTTCCGGATCGCTGTGGTCGATGAAATTGCCCGCCGGGGTAATACCGAACCGAGCGGTGACCACGTTGAAGGCCTCGGGGCTGAGCAATGCGGACAGCTCGGCATGGGTCCAACAGTAGAACTTCCCCTCCTTGCCTTCGCTGTCGGCATCCTCGGCCGAATAAAATCCGCCGTCCGGATGGGTCATGTCGTTGGCCACATACCGCAGGATGTCTCGGGCGACGTCGGCATACCGTGCTTCGCCGGAAACCAAGAAAGCCTCCAGGTAGAGGACGGTCAGTTGGGCGTTGTCGCAGAGCATTTTCTCGAAGTGCGGCACAAGCCATCGTTCGTCGACGCTGTAGCGGGCGAACCCGCCACCCAGGTGATCCCGGATGCCGCCGGCCGCCATGCGCTCACACGTCTGGAGGACCGCGTGTACGGCCTCTGCGTCGCCAAAGCGCCGGGCGTAGCGAAGCAGGTAGAGCGGTTGGCTGGGTCGCGGGAACTTGGGCGCGCCTCCGAAGCCGCCGTTTACGGGATCAAACTCGCCCAGCAGCGTTTGGCCACCGCCATGCAATTCCCGAGGGCCTGTAGGGAAGGCGTTGTCCGGATCCTGGACGACCATCTCGCGCAGCCGGGCCGTGAGCTCGCTGGCCGAGGCGATCAAGTCGTCGTGACGGGTCTTCCACAGTTCAACGATGCGCTCCAACAGGGTCAGGAAACTGGGCTGCCCGTGCTTGGCCTCCGGCGGAAAATAGGTGCCGCCGTAGAAGGGTTGCAGGTCTGGCGTGAGGAAAACGTTGAGGGGCCATCCGCCGCTGCCGGTGGTCATTTGCACGAAGCTCATGTGGATCTTGTCCACGTCCGGGCGTTCCTCGCGGTCGACCTTGATGCTGATGAAGTGTTCCTTCAGGTAGTTGCCCACGGCCTCGTTCTCAAAGGTTTCTCGCGCCATCACATGGCACCAATGGCAGGTGGAGTAGCCGATGCTCAGGAAAACTGGTTTGCCCTCGGCGCTCGCTCGGGCGAAGGCCTCGTCTGCCCAGGGGAACCAGTCCACCGGATTGCCGGCGTGCTGGAGCAGGTAGGGGGATTTCTCAGCGGCCAGTCGATTGCGTTGTTCCGATGCGGAGGTCACAGGCTTGGGAGCATATCCTCAACCATTCCGGGAACAAGCCGGCACCCGGCCCGATGGGAGGGGCCGATTGTCAGTGCGTGTCCAGTTCTTGAAAGGATTCGGCCGCTCGGGCTTCCTTGGGCATTCATGGCGTTTGACCTCGACCCCTTTTATCTCAACACCCTGCGGCAATTAGTCCGCGAAGGCGTGATGGATCCTGCGTCGAGCCTGCTCTGTGTGTGCGCCGGGGAACGCGATCACCAAACTTTGAAGGAGGCGGGGTTCCCGAATGTGACGCTGACCAATTTGGAGACCCGCTGGGAGTTGCCGAATCCGGGGACTCATCAAGTTGCTTACGGTGACGTAGAAAATTTAACCTTTCCCGACAAGTCCTTCGACTTCGTCATCGCCCACAACGGTTTGCACCACTGCGCCTCACCGCACCGGGGTCTTCTGGAGATGCACCGAGTGGCTCGAAAGGGTGTCTTGGTCTTCGAACCCCGCGATTCACTCCTTTCCCGTTGGGGGGTCCGCTTCGGATTGGGACAAGATTATGAGACCGCTGCCGTGGCCCTGAGCTATGACCGGGTCAGTGGCGGATGGCGCAACGGTCCGGTCCCCAACTACGTGTACCGTTGGACGGAACGCGAGATTGAAAAAGTAATCCGCAGCGCGACGCCGTGGATGCTGTGTGGATTTCGCTACTTCCATGCAACTCGTCCGCCTTCCGGGGCGGCCAGTCGCCGCAATCCCTGGATTCGTCTGGGGCTCCGACTGGCCATTCCACTGGCGACGGTGTTGGGCAAACTGGTTCCGTCGCAGACCAACTGCTTCGCCTTTCTGGTCACCCAACCGCCGCTGGGCCAGGGGAGCCCTCCGTGGATACGTTGGAATGGGGCAGAACCCACCCTGGACCCCGAGTGGGCTCGGCGTGAGTACCGGCAGTAGAGAGGGTTTGCCTGGCGGGTTGCTCGAAGGGCGATTTTGAAAAGACATTGAAGCTCGGCTCGGGAAGGGAGTTCTATTGTCTGCACATGGTCGCCGCTCAGGAACAAGTCCAGAAGGCCCTCTTTGGGGTCTTCCTCATCGCTGCATTGCTGCTCTTTGCGGTTTTGCTGGGGTCCGTACAGATCCTGGCGCTCATGGGGTTCGTCGCGGTGATCTGGGCGCTGACGCTGCCCAAGCACGGAACCATGGCGCTGGTCCTGGGATCGGTGATGATCAACTCGTCGCTGTTGGTGCCCTTTGTCTCTGGCCGCCCCTTCTTCTGGGAGGCGAGCCTGATGCTTTCGATTAGTGGGCTACCCTTGATGTTCGCCATGCGGCGCAATTCCCCGGAGTTCGGGGATCGTCTTCGGGAGTATCGTTGGGTGTTCATTGGTTTGGGCGCTTTCTTTTTGGTGTTGGTCTCCTTGATCAAGTTTCGCGGATTCGGACTGAATGTGCTGGGGCAAGGGCAGGTGGGTGGCCGCGCCTACGTCACCCAATTCCTTGGATTGCTTTTCCCAATTCTGTACCTGGCCGTGCCCACGACGCCCCAGATGCTGATTCGTGTCTATGCGGCGCACTGTCTCATGAGCATGTCGTTTCTCGTATCAGACTTCACCCTGGCGGCCGGCGGCACCGGGCCCCTCTGGGTGCTGTTGTCGTTTTTTGGTCTTTCCACCGACAGTCTCGCGTTTGAAGTCCAATCCTTGGAGGGCGGCGTTCGACGCTTTCAATCGGTGGCCTTCGTGTCGCGTGATTTGATTTATCTGATGCTGGTGATCAGCCCCGCCACCCGAGCCTTGTCCTTGTCCTCTATCACCCGGGTGCTGGTCATTTTGGGACTCCTTGGGGGAAGCGCCTTGGGTGGTCATCGCATGTCGATGATCATTATTCCGTCGGTCATCCTGCTTTCGAGCCTAGTCCAGCGGACCCTTTCAATGGCCAAAGTGGTCGTTTCCACACTTCTGCTGGGAGTGGCCTTATTGGTGACCTACCAGACGGCGCGTCAAATGCCTCATTCGGCGCAACGCATGTTGTCGGTGCTTCCGGGGATCGAGATCGATCCGCTGGCCAGTGTGGATGCTGAAAACTCGACCTCAGGCCGTGCCTCCATGCGTCGCATCGCCTTTGACATTGCCCCAAATTTTCTCTGGGTCGGGCGCGGCTTAGGCTTCGTGCCAGATATTAATCACCTCTACACCCACAACGAAATCGACCAGTACGGCATGCTCGAGCAGAGCCTCGATCAGGGCATCTTTTATGCCGGCATCCCTAGCTTGTTGGTGAACCTCGGACTGCCTGGGTTGGCGGGGGTGTTCCTCTTCTTGGGGGCTGTGTCCCTCGTGGCTCTTCGAAACCTGCGGTCCATTTTCCGGATGGGCTGCCAATCGACCTTTGATCGTCTGACGTGCCATGTGAGTTCGTTGTGGCTCGTGCAGTTGGTCACCTTTATGACCACCACTGGAGAAGCCGGGTTTTTCATGCAGACCTTCGGCCTCCTGTCCGGGTTAGTGATGATCACCCATTGGCACCGCAACCGGACGCTGGGGATGGCTGAGCCCACGGCGAAGACGTTCTTCAATCTTGTGGACCGGTCCCGTGCTCCGATCGCAGCGGAGGTTTCCGGGCAACCGGTGGCCTGATCGCTCGATCGACTGGCCCCATGATCGCCTCGTCCCGGTTGGAAGCGCACGATGGAGCCTCCAGGCAGTCCTCCGGCGACCGGGGTATTTCAGTGCTGCACCTGGTAGGTGCCACTCACGATGATGGTGGAATCCTCACGGTCCTTCGCCATGCCCGCGATCCGGATGGGGTTTTCCGCCATGCGGTTGTGGTCCACCGGGGGTTTGAATCGAAACGGCAGCCGCCGCTGGACTTGCGTGAAAGTCGCGCGCTCTTGGCTGAATCCCCCAGGCACTTCTCGCTCTTCGCTCGGGCCCTGAGTGTGGCCATGGAAACCCGTCGCCGCTGCCGTGCCGAACACTGGGATATCGTTCACGCCCACAGTCGGGGTGGGTTTGCCGCCGCGGTGTTGCTGGCGCTGCTGCCGGGCAAGATTCCGATCGTCTTCACCAATCATGCGTTTGCTCGACGGACGGGAATGTACCGTTGGGCTGCCGGCCGGAGAGGCTTGGTGACGGTCGTTCTGAATCCGGCGATGGCGGCCCATTACGGGCTCACGCCGAAGTCGGGACGCGTGGAGATCATTCCTGATTGTTGTTCGGACGAATTCTTTGAAGGGCCGTTGGTGCGTCCGCCGGGTCCGCGGTCGCGTTTGGCTCTGGTCGGTGTGGGTAATCTGGTCCGCTGGAAGAAGTGGAACCTGGTCTTGGATGCCCTCGCTCGATTACCGGTGCCGTTGCGTCAACGGGTCCATTTCACGCTCTGGGGCCCGACCCCAGCCGACGCGGATTCCCAAACCTTTGCTCGTGAATTGAAGAGCCAGGTCGGGGCTTTTGGGTTGGCTCCGTATGTGAGGTTGGCGGGGCCGACCACCCGGGTCCGCGAGGCGGTCGAGGGGGCCGATGTATTCATCATTCCTTCGACCGATGAGCCGTGCTCGGTGGCTTTGACCGAAGCCTTGGCCTTGGGGAAACCGTCCATCGCCTCGGCCAGTGGGGGCTCGGTGGATCTCCTGAAGAACGGGTACAATGGTCGACTCTTTCGTCCGGATGATCCGGAGGATTTAGCCCGGCAAATTGCGGGCATGATTTCCGGTGAGGGGACGTCGGCGACCCCCGAGCAAATCCGAGACAGTGCCCGCCACTACTCCGCCTCGGTGGCATGGGCTCGATACCATACCCTTTACCGGCGGTTGCTAGCGGGACCCCAGGCAGACTAGGCTCGCGGCTCCCTGTGAGCGCCACCCTTTACGATTTTCTACCCCGCCTGGAGGCGCCAACGGCTGATCACCTGCTGGATCGGTTCCTGGACTTTGCTCGCACGCGCGGCATCGAACTCTACCCGGCGCAGGAGGAGGCCATTCTCGAACTCTACTCGGGCAAGAACGTCATCCTTAATACACCGACGGGATCGGGCAAATCGCTGGTGGCCTCGGCGTTGCATTTCAAGGCGTTGGCACAAGGCCACAAATCGGTTTACACGTGCCCCATTAAGGCCTTGGTCAACGAGAAGTGGCTTTCGCTCTGCCGGGAATTCGGCCCCGACAATGTCGGCCTGAGCACTGGGGACGCCACGATCAATCACGATGCGCCCATCTTGTGCTGCACGGCGGAGATCTTGGCCAACATCGCCCTGCGGGACGGCCCCAATGCCAGCGTCCGCGACGTCGTGGTGGATGAGTTTCATTATTACTCCGACCGTGAGAGAGGTGTGGCCTGGCAGGTGCCGCTGTTGACGCTATCCAAGAGTCGTTTCCTGCTCATGTCGGCGACCCTCGGCGAGACCGAGTTCTTTGAGACCGAGATGACTCGCCTCAATGGATTTCCCAGCGTCACCGTCAAGTCGGTGATTCGGCCGGTGCCCCTGGAGTTCAGCTATGCCGAGACCCCGCTCGCTCAGACCGTTGAAACACTCATCAGCGAGGGCAAAGGGCCGGTTTATGTGGTGCACTTCGCCCAGGCGGATGCCGCCGAGAGTGCACAGGATTTCACCAGCCTCGCCACGGCGACGCGTGATGAAAAAGCCACCATTGCCACCGCGCTGGAGGGGGCAAAGTTCTCCAGTCCGTACGGGCCGGACATCAAGCGGTGGTTGCGGGCGGGCATTGGATTGCATCACGCAGGCCTGCTGCCGCGTTACCGCATTTTGGTCGAGCAGTTGGCTCAGCGCGGGTTGCTGAAGGTCATTTGCGGCACGGACACGTTGGGCGTGGGCATTAATGTGCCGATTCGCACAGTCCTCTTCACTCGCCTGTGCAAATACGGCGGCGACAAGACGGCGATCCTGGGAGCCCGGGACTTCCATCAGATTTCAGGGCGCGCCGGGCGCAAAGGGTTCGACTCGGTGGGTTGGGTCGTCGCGCAGGCCCCGGAACATGTCGTCGAGAACCTCAAGCTCGAGGAGAAATCCAAGCGGGACGGAAAGAAGTTTGTGAAGCGGCAGGCGCCGGACAAGAACTACACCCACTGGGATCGGCAGACCTTCCAGCGCTTGATTCAGGCAGCACCCGAAAGACTGGTGTCTCGTTTTCAGGTTTCGCATGGAATGATCCTGAATGTCTTGAGTCGACCGGAAGACGGTTGCGGGGCCCTGCGCCGCCTCATCCGGGACTGCCATGACGGTCCCACTCTAAAAAAAGCCCATTTCAAGAGGGTTTGGCAGTTATTCCGGGCTTTGGTTGATCGCTCAATAGTGACCTTCTCACCCAAGGGTGAGGGCAAACGGGTCCGGGTGAATGTCGAGTTGCCCGAAGACTTCTCGATGAATCAGACGCTGTCGTTGTACTTGCTCGACACGCTGCGGTTGATAGACCCAGAAACACCCAACTACGCTCTGGATGTCCTCACGTTGGTCGAATCGATCCTCGAAAATCCGGACCTAATCTTGCGTCGGCAACTGGATCGCCTGAAGGGCGAGAAGGTGGCCGAGCTCAAGGCCCAGGGCATGGAGTACGACCAGCGCATGGAGGAGTTGGAGAAGCTCGAATATCCCAAGCCTTGCCGGGAATTCGTCTATTCCACCTTCAATGCGTTCTCGGAAAAGCACCCTTGGGTGGGCCAAGAGAACATCCGGCCGAAGTCCATCGCTCGGGAGATGTTTGAGCAGTACTACTCCTTCTCCGATTACATTAAGGCCTATGAACTCCAGCGCATCGAAGGACTACTGCTGCGCCACCTGACTTCGGTGTACAAGGTCTTGCGACAGACGGTCCCGGAGGTAGCCAAAAATGACACCCTGCGCGAGATGGAAGCCTATCTAGCCGCGTTGTTGCGGCAGGTAGATTCGAGTCTCATTGAGGAGTGGGAGCGGATGAAGAACCCCAAGGCCGCACCGCGCGAATCCAAACCGGAGGCCAAGCCACCCGGTGCCGAAGAGGCCGCGCGCGACATTACCCGAGATCCCCGCCAGCTCACCGCAATGGTCCGTGCGCGTGTCCTGCCCTGGATACGTTGCCTCGCGTTGGATCAGTATGAGGAGGCCGTGGCCGCACTGGAGTCCGGAGGGGAAGCAGGGGCTTCCGGTTGGACCGCGACCAGCCTTCGGGCGGCCCTCCATCCGTACTACACGGACCATCAGCGAATCAGTCTCGAACCGGAGGCTCGCAACACCAAACACACCCATGTGATTCCCTCCGAAGACCGGAAGAGTTGGCGGGTGATGCAAGTGCTGGTTGACCCGGAGGAACACAATGACTGGCAAGTCGAGTTCGAGATCGATCTCGCGGCCAGCAAGGCGGCGGAAGTGCTGGTGATGCGCCTGGTGGGCGTTGGTCCTATCGGTGCGTGACTCACCGGGCACTGCCGCAGGAGTTACCTATTCGAAGGTCGCTCCTCACCGGGGTGACCGAGGGAAGGGGGCGTCGAAGGAACTTTTGCGCGTTCCTCCGTCTGCTCGGGTTAAGCGGCAGAGGTGGGGAGGGCGAACTCTTCTTCTTCTTCAGCGGTAGCAGTCTCCTCGTTGGTCTCCAGAGGAGCAAAGCGTTCGCTGTTGAAGCCCAATTCGCCATTCAGACCGGTCTTCAGACCCGGGTCGCGCGGGTTGAGGATCTCTTCCAGCAACAACCCGATCTCACCGTCTTTCTTGCCGGACTCATGCCGGTAGTAGCTGCCGCGTCCGATATACATGCCTCGGACCGTGTAGACCTGATCCTTCTTGGGGAGTTCTGCGAAGAGCGCGGCGGCTTCGGGCGGGAAGTCGTCGTTGATGCACACCACTTTCTGACCTTTTGAAAACATACGAATAGAACCGCGACAGAGTGGGTTGGAGCCGGGGTCGAGGTCAATCTCGGGCGGCTTCTGAGGCGCTTTTGGGTGGCTAAGAGCCTGTCTGAAAATGGGGAGGGGTTCTGTTTGGGAGAGAAGGGTTCGATTGGCAAGGCGCGAGGAGGAAGCAGACCCGCAGCGGTCTGTGACCGACAAGCAACGCCGCCGCAGGACCCCTCCCCATTTTCAGACAGACTCTTGGCATCCCTGGGTCAGTGGTTGGGAGGATGCTCCGAACTGAAGCAGTGGAAACCGTAGGGTCTATCATGCCTGAAGCTCGCACCTGACGATTGGATCCAAGTTAGCGATCGGAAGAGCGGTGTCGCCGATGAGATTGGATGCTGGGCCGACAACCGTCTTGTCGTGCTGCATCCCCACAGGCTCATTTGGCTAGTCGGCGAAAGAGGCGAGCCACGCCGATGAATCCACCACGTTCAAACTTGGTCGCCCTCGCGAACAACTGAAGTATCGATGCCTTTGAGATAACCACGCAACGCTCGCATATCCCGAATGGGGATGACCTCAATGCGATTGCGGAAGGCCAATACGTGGGCTTTTTCTCCAGAGCGAAGTCCCATGGACTCCCTGATCCGCTGAGGGATGACGATTTGGAACTTTGGCGAAATGGTCACCGTTTCCATGCGTATTACGTTGGGTTGATCTATCGGTGAATCAAGTCGTGTTTCAGCCAACCACGACCTGTTGCGCGCGGCTCGAGGTTTTCCGTAGCCCAAGCCTCCCGCTGGTCCGCCACCCAAATCTCTCCAGTCTCCGATAGAGAGTCT
>JAPLUH010000076.1 GCA_026397675.1 Verrucomicrobiota bacterium | reverse complement strand
GGCGAGGAGATTTTAGACTTCGGATTCAAGGACTGGTTTCCGGGCGCGGATGGCGGCGGCTTTTCCATGGAAGTGGTCGATGAACAAGCCAGCCCGGATCGCTGGGGCGACAAGACCCAGTGGCGCGTAGGGAGCGTTCTTGGAGGCAGCCCTGGTTCCGGCGGACCGGCGGAGGGTTTGCGTTTGAGCGCCGAACTCACCCCCGCCGGACTGCGGCTCCGCTTTCCAGCGTTGGTCAATCAACGCTACTCGCTGCAAGTGTCGGAGGCGCTCGAACTCGGAATTTGGTCCAGCCTACTGGAGGTACCAGCCCTGCCCAATGCCCGAACCATCGAACGCACAGAACCCCTCTCCAGCGAACGCCGATCCTACCGAGTACTTGTGCCAGTGGGCCCATGAACTCGGGCAGGCCATCACCCCGACCCAACAACAAACAGTCCCAACAAACAGTCTGGAACCCAGGGTCGGTCGAGCGCAGTTTTGCTTCCAATCACCATGAGTCTCTCTGCTGCCGATGCCTTAATCCGACTCCACCCGGACGACGATGTCGCCGTGGTGCGCCGCCGCCTGCTCGCTGGCGAGAGTGCGGGTGAACTCACCTTCCAAGGCTCAATCCCAGCTGCCCACAAAGTGGCGCTTCGGCCGTTGGCCCGAGGGACCCCGGTTCGCAAGTACGGACAGTTTATCGGACGGGCTTCGATAGACATCCCGGCCGGGGCCCATGTGCATGTGCACAACTTGGACACCGGTGAATTGTCCACAGGCGACCATTTTCTGGAACCCACCGCCCCATGGGCTCTCCTACCCGAATCGGAACGGCTCACCTTCCAGGGTTTCACGCGCCCGGGTGGCCGGGCCGGCACACGGAACTACGTGGCAGTGATTTCGTCGGTGAACTGTTCGGCCAGTGTTTCACAGTTTGTGGCCCGGCGCTTCACCCCTGAGGCGCTGCGGCGCGACTTTCCCGGCGTCGACGGCGTCGTGGCCTTCACCCACAAGGCCGGGTGCGCCACAGCCGACGAGGGCACGGAAATTCTCCAGCGGGTGCTCGTTGGAATCGCCCGCCATCCCAATATCGGTGCCTACGTCATTATCGGATTGGGCTGCGAAACTAACCAGGCCGCAGCCATGGTGCGCCGGCACGGATTAGATCAGTCAGAAACGGGCAGCGAACCCCCACTGGTCCTCAACATCCAGCAGCAGGGTGGCATCAGCCGTACGGTCGAAGACGCCGTGAAAGCCGTGAGCGGTTTACTGCCTGCGGTCGATGCCCAGCGGCGATCCACACAGCCCTTGAGTCGACTCATCGTGGCGCTGAACTGCGGTGGCTCCGATGGCCACAGCGGTATCACCGCCAACCCGGCTCTCGGATGGGCCAGCGACCTGATCGTCCGCCACGGCGGCACGACGGTCTTGGCCGAGACCCCGGAGATTTATGGGGCCGAACACCTGCTCACCCGTCGCGCGGTGAGCCGCGAGGTGTCCGATGCGCTGCTCGAACGGATTCGCTGGTGGGAAGACCATGCCCGGAAGCACGGGGCTTCGATGAGTAACAACCCCTCGGCCGGCAACAAAGAGGGCGGCCTGACGACCATCTTCGAAAAGAGCCTCGGCGCCGTGGCCAAAGGAGGCCAAGCCCCGCTCATGTCGGTGCTGCACTATGCCCAAACGATCACGGGGCCTGGCCTGTGCTTCATGGATACGCCCGGCTACGACCCGGTGAGCATGACGGGATTGGTGGCCGGAGGCTGCACGGTCGGGGTATTCACCACGGGTCGCGGCAGTGTGTACGGCTGCAAGCCGGCTCCCTGCATTAAGGTGTCCACGCACACACCGCTCTACCGCTGGATGGAAGGCGACATCGACCTCAATGCCGGCACGATTCTGGATGGCGAGGAAACTATTCCCCAAGTGGGACAACGGATCTTCGAAGCCATCCTCTCGGCGGCCAATGGCGAGCGCACCAAGAGTGAGCACGCTGGCATTGGCGACGAGGAGTTCGCCCCCTGGCCCTTGGGCCCGGTCTTCTGAACCGCTTCGACCGAGAGGCCCAAAACCCTCTCGACCCCCCTGCTCTTCGCCGCACTGAGCTGCTGGATGATTGTCTTCGTCATCGTTCAACGCCCCGCAGTGCTGCTGGCCGCCTTGGGTACCCTTGGTGCCGGTGCAGTGCTGCATCACTTGCTCCAAACCGGCAGCCGCGACACACGGTCGACCCAAGCCTCTCCGAATCCATAAACCGTTAACCGACCGGTCCATACGACCGGACGGGATGCTTGCAGGAGCGCTGGACATTGGGATACCTATTCTGTCCGCAGAACGGTCCAGGGTTGCACTCCCCCGTTTCATCTGGACAGGACGCTTCACGGTCGGGCCTATAGCTCAACGGTTAGAGCAGGGGACTCATAATCCCTTG
>JAPLUH010000504.1 GCA_026397675.1 Verrucomicrobiota bacterium | reverse complement strand
CTCACGGTCGTCTCATGGACACCCACCACCTCGGCCACCATGACCATGGTCATGGGCTTGAGGTGCTCGACTCCTTTTTCCATGAAATCCCGCTGACGCTTCACGATCTCGCGGCCGATGCTCAAAATGGTGCTCTGGCGCTGGTTGAGACTCTTGATGAGAAACTTGCCGGCCTTGATCTTGTCGCGCACGTATTCTCGGACCTCAGCGGAAGTTTCCGACTGAGCCAGCAAGTCTTTGTAGGTGCTGCTAATGCGCAACTGGGGCATGAACTCATCCTTGCCAGCCACGTCGTACTCCACTTTTTGGCGCTTCTCGGAGATCGGGAGAAAATCGCACAGAAAGATCCGGTTGAGATCGGCCACCAAGACCTCGGTCGCACCACCACCAACCTTCATTTCCTCGGATGCCAACTGCTCAGCACAGGCCTTGAGACGTTTGTCGGCGGCCGTGCTGAACGAGGCCTTCCCCAAGAACCGGTGGTACAGGCGTTCGTCACCCCGCACGATGCGGGTGAGGTCTTCGCTCAGGGCGTTCAGAAGGGTCTCTGAAACCGAATCCTGATCGGTGAATCGCCACTGACGAAGTCCCTCGCGGGTCTGCATCGAGAGGCGATAACGCAGGTGAGTAATTACCTCATCCTCTTCGTCGGGATCGCTCAGGATCTCCATCAGCGACGGCGGATCTTCGATGTCCGTCGCCTTGATGTCCGGGCTGGGATCATCGACCACGCGCCGGATGACCTCCAACTCTGGCACCACGTATTGTTCAGGATCGCGGGAAAAATCGGAACCCGGCCTGGGATCGAGCCGGGCGATCCGTCCCGCCGCCTCCTGGGCCTCGGACGGAGTGATTCCCAACTGGCGGGCGATCTCGGGGAACCGCCGTTTACCCAACTCCTCCATGTAGTCGCGGAGGATGAGGTATTCCAGATCATTGGTCCGGCCTGCTCGCTCCATCTGAAGCATCAGGCACTCCCGAAGGTCTCGAGCCCCCACACCGGGGGGTTCGAAGGATTGGAGAACCGACAGCACTTCCAAAATTCGCTCGGTCGAGAAGCCTGTGGAGAAGGTGAGTTCTTCGGGTTGGGCCGTTAGATAACCTCGGTCGTCGATGTTTCCGATGAGTAATTCGGAAACTTCACGCTGTTCGGGGGTCAACTCGGTGAAGCGCACCTGCTCCAGCAAGTATTCCTGCAAGGATTGGCCCGTGGTCAGGGAATCGAAGAGGTGCTGACGGCGCTCTTCATCCTCCTGTGTAACCTTATTGACGGTGTTGTTCTGGGCGAAAACTTCGCGCCATTCCTCGTCCATCTTGAGGAGCTTCTGGAGATCTTCAGAAAAACGATCGACCGGCTCGTCGTCGTGCTTTTCGCGCGCCGGATCAAACTGAACATCCAGAGGGGGTTCCGCGGGATCGGCAGCCGCGGCTTCGGCTTCGGCCTGAGCTTCCCGGGCCTCGACATCGACTTCCAAGGCCCCGATCTCTTCCAGAACTGGGTTTAATTGGAGCTCTTGCTCCACCATCGCCTTGAGCTCCAACACCGGCGCCTGCAGAAGCGCCAGCGAATGCTGGAGCTGCGGCGACAGCACCATCTGCTGGGAAAGCCGTTGGCTAAGTTGAAGTCCCGCGGACATCGACCCGCAAGCTACCGCAGGAATCTTGCCAATTAAAGAAAGAACCGAAACCACGGGCCTGAAATCCACTTTCAGCGCCACAAATCGCGCACCGACCTCACAATCCTAGCCCTGACAATCTAATGTTCTTTAATGATTCGGCTACGCGGTTTTTTGGGCCCCTTGACGTCGCTCCTCCTGACGCCAGACCGACTCCCGACGCTGTAATTCGGCGCGTAACAACTCCTCGGCCGACCATCCGGCCGCCTGACACTGGGCCGACAAGTCGAATAACGCCTGAGCAATGACCTTACGATCGCCGGCCTTGGGTTTCGGGGGAACCGGGGCCAATCCGGCCTTGGCTGCTTTCTTCAGCAATTTCTGAGAACGCATCAATGCCGGCAGGTGCCGCGGAATCCCATCCAGAGCCGATTTCCTCTCATGCTTAGAACCCGCCTTCTCAGCCTTCTTAATGGATTCCCAATTGGCCCAGACCTGATCGATATTCTTCACGCTCACCGATCCGAAGACATGCGGATGGCGGCGAATAAGTTTGTCTACTAAGTGCTGGCAGACCGCATCAAAATCAAACACCCCACGCTCGCGCGCCAACTGGGCGTGGAACACCACCTGAAGGAGCAAGTCACCCAACTCCTCGGCCATCTCCACATCATCGCCGGCCTCGATCGCATCCATCAATTCATACACCTCTTCCACCGCATGGGAGCGGAGGGAGCGGTGGTCTTGCTCGCGGTCCCAGGGGCATCCGTCTGGAGCGCGAAGGGCGGCCATCACCTCGAGCAGTTGTCGAATGGGGGCAAGTCGTCGGGATGGGGCTTTGGGCATAGGATTCGTGTTCGATGAGCTAACGATTCAGAGCACCACAAGATCATCTCGATGAATAATCTCTGCCTGCTTTTGAGAGCGTTCGCGCACCTCGACCGCCGAGGCACCGGCCAGACCCCGGGCCAATTCCCGACCTTCCGGATCGCAAATTCGAACCACATCGCCCGCCTGAAACTCTCCCTCGCAGCGGAGGATTCCCGGTGCGAGCAGGCTGCGCCCGTGATCCCTCAGCGCGACCACGGCTCCTGCGTCCACCGTCAGGGTTCCTTCGGCATGGTGGTAAAAGGCGATCCAACGCTTGCGACTCGAGAGGCGGCCAGAACCGGCCAAGAAACGGGTGCCGACGGACTCACCATTCACAATTTTCTCCAAGGCGTCATGCCGGTGCCCTGGAGCAATGACCAAGGGAATACCGGAGCGAACGACGATCTTCGCAGCCAAAATCTTGGTGGTCATGCCACCCGTGGCCGTCTCGCTCGAGGTCCCACCGGCCATGGCTTCGATCCGCGCATCAACCGCTTCCACCGTCTCCAATAATCGGGCCTCCGGCTTTCCGAAGTGTTCAATCAAGCCGTCGGCCGTCGTCAAAATGACCAGCAAATCGGCGGGTAAGAGGCTGGCAACCAGTGCAGACAACCGATCGTTGTCTCCAAACTTCAACTCGGTCACCGACACCACATCGTTCTCGTTGATAATGGGCAACACCTTGTGTTTGAGCAGCGTCAGCAGGGTATTGCGCGCATTGAGGTGCCGGGTGTGGTCGGCCAAATCGTCGTGGGTCAGTAGCACTTGAGCCACCGGTTGATCGAAGTGGCGAAAGAGCGACTCGTACAAAGCCATCAACCGCGATTGCCCGACCGCGGCACAGGCTTGCCGTTCGGCCAAACTCCCCGGACGCCGATCGTAACCGAGCACTCCCATTCCGGCCCCGACCGCTCCCGAGGTGACTACGACGACCTCGTGGCCTGCCGACCGAAGTCGGGCGATTTGAGCGACCAGTTGAGCAAACTGTACCAAGTCGAGCCGCTTGGAGGCATCGGTAAGGACACCGGTTCCCAGCTTCACGACCACACGACGGGCAGATGGAGGCGCAGACGAACGCACGGCAGAGAGTCTCCCAAGTCACCGCCTCGGCTCAATCCGCAAGTCACGCCTCATCGAGCGTAGGGACACCGCGATCCCCGATTCCACCCCATTCACACCTAAGCCTCCGAAGCTGTTGGTGCTTTTGACAGTCGATCGTAGTGTTCAGGTGTCATTGTCCCCGACCTGTGGCAGCAGGAGGCCGTGTCGGCATTGAGAGCGGGCAAGGACGTGGTCATCCATGCGCCCACAGGCGCCGGCAAGACGCTCGTCTTCGAATTGTGGTCCAAGTTTGGCAAAAATCGGGGTCAGGCGATTTACACAGTACCCACGCGGGCGCTGGCCAATGACAAACTGGCTGAATGGCGAGCCCGGGGCTGGAACGTCGGCATCGCCACCGGCGACCTGGCCGAGAACCTGGATGCCCCGATTCTTGTCGCCACCCTCGAAACACAGAAAAACCGGCTTATCCGAGGCGATGGACCTACCCTGCTCATCGTCGACGAGTACCAAATGCTCGGCGATGAAGACCGAGGGCTGAATTACGAACTGGCACTGGCACTAGCCCCACCGCAAACCCAACTCCTCCTCCTCAGTGGCTCGGTGGCTAACCCCGAGCAGGTAGCCAACTGGCTGCGCCGTCTGGGGCGTGCCGTCGAAGTCGTTAAATACACCGTCCGCCCTGTCCCGCTGGACGAGGTGTTCGCCAACGAACTCAACTGGCGATTGCCGCCGGAAATCCGCAGCTACTGGCCACGCCTGTGCGCCAAGGCCTTGGCCGAGGGATTGGGGCCGGTGCTGCTCTTCGCCCCCCGACGAGCCCACGCCGAAGAACTCGCCTCGGACATAGCCCGACAACTGCCCTGTCCTAATCCGCTGCAATTAACCGAAGCCCAGAAACGGCTCGTCGGCGAACCCCTGGCCAAAATGCTCAAATCCCGAGTGGCCTATCACCACAGTGGTTTGAGCTACGCGGTGCGCGCCGGAGTCATTGAGCCCCTCACCAAGGCGGGCCAACTTCGAGTGGTCGTGGCCACGATGGGGTTGGCCGCCGGTATTAACTTTAGCCTGCGATCGGTGGCCATCACGGCCGCGCAGTACAAGCGAGACGGACGCGAGATTCCTCTGAGGGGTGACGAGATCCTGCAAATGTTCGGACGCGCCGGACGCCGCGGGCTCGACGAGATGGGTTACGTGCTCGTCAGTGCCAATGAGTTGCGGATGCGCGATGGACACCCCTGCGCTCTCGCCCGATCGGGCATGGTCGATTGGAGCGCCCTGCTCGGTCTTATGGCAGTCGCCGCCGACGCGGGCAAATCTCCCTTTGTCGAGGCCGTGCGGGTGCAGGAGCGCTTGTTCACCACCAAGCCCATCATCCTTGGCGTCGAAGAATCGCTGAAACGGCCGAACGCTCCATGCGGTTGGATGACCGACGCCGAGCGGGCGCGCCAGGTCCGTAAGAGAAACCGGGAAATGCTCAACTCGGCCGGCGAATGGGAGCCCTACCCCTTCTGGCAGGAACGTCCGCTGAACAAGATCTGGGTCGTCGCGGCCACGACGGCATTGCCGCAACCCTCGGAGAATGGCTCCGAAACAGCGGCCACCTCATCGGTCCCGCTCAAGTCGGCTCTGACAGTTCAAGAGGCCCTAGAAAAAGTGGGTCAAGGCGGACTCACCGCTTTAGAAGAAACGCCCGAGGGTACCCTCTATGGCCGCTCGATGATTGTGGCCGACCGAATGGCCGATGGCCGTCTGATCTTGGCCAAGTGGGTCCGACGCTTGACCCAGTGGCACGGACGCGAGGTGAGCACAGGCGTCTTCAGCGAGAGCCTCAAACCATCCCTCGAAAAGCACCTGCTACAACAGAAGCTCCCCGTGGTCCGCTGGATTGAGCACGAGCAAGCCATTACCGTGCTGGTGAGCCTAGACCTCCAGACGATCAAGGTGCCCGTGGATCGTCATGGAGTGGCGCTGTGGCGCCCAAAAGAACGCGAGGTGCTTTCGGCCGTCTGTGCGCGCTGCGACTGGACCGAGATCTGCCGCGGGCTTTCGGCCGCCCCAGGCACCGCACTCACCTGGCGACGCCTCGGGTTGGTCGATGCCCAGGGCAATCCGACCCGGCGCGGACGCGTGGTGAGTTTCTTCTCCGGCGGCGATGGTCTAGCGATCGCGGCTGCTCTCGAAGACGCCACCTACCCGTTGGAGGAATTGGTCTACGACTTGGCCAACCTCGACGCGGGGTTCCGCTTCTGTGCCGACGGAGACCGCTATGGCGGTCAACTGGCCTTTGCCTGCCGCAAGGCCTATGGCCCCGCATCGATCGATGGATATCTGGAGACAGGGCTACCCCTCAAGTATGGCACCGGAGCCGAAACGGTGGTCCGTAGGATCCATGAAGACCCGGCCTGCAAGGTGCGCTTTGTCAGCGAAGTGCTCGGTACCGGCGACATCGACCGCATGATCATCGAGTGGCGAAGCCTACTGCGGCAAATCGCCCATGCGGCACCGCTAGAATGGCCTCGGTGGACGGAGCTTCAGGCCATGGCCAAACCCCTGTTGCATGAGGTGCATTCCCCCACCGAGACCATCCTACCCCCGCTCGAATACGCGCAAACCAAACGCATCGACCACCGCTTGATTCTGAGGCGGTCGTGACAACCCGGTTCCGGGACCCCAAACCCAACGCCATGATCCACGTCCCTCCTCTCCGACCTCGGCGATCCATCGACGGCATTTCCGCGGTGCTCCTGCCCTTCCATCCCGACGGCCGCCCCGACCGGGAAACCTGGGCCACGCTCGTCGAGCGAACCTGGGCGGCCGGACTCACTCCCGCCGTCAACATGGACACCGGCTACGCCAACTTGTTGAGCCCGTCCGAGCGAGCCGAGTTCCTCGCCGAAACCAGTCAAATGGCCCGGGGTCGACGCTTCATCGCCGGCACTTATATTGAGGGCCTCGCCGGAGACCCGGCCACCGTGTACGCCCGTGAGGCCTCGGTCATCCACTCGGCCGGGGGAACCCCCATCCTATTTCCCTGCTCCGCCACCCAGCACTGGGATCGAGAGCAAACCGTGTCGCTATTCCGATCCGTCGGACAGGCCGTGCCGCAATTTCTCGGCTTCGAGCTCGGCACGATGTTCGTGCCCTTTGGCCGGATCTGGGACTTGGACACCTTCCGGGCCTTGCTCGACATTCCCCAATTGGTGGGTGCCAAGCACAGTTCCCTCAGCCGAGACCTGGAGTGGCAACGGCTGGCGGTGCGCGATGCCGTTCGCCCCGAGTTCCGTGTGTATACGGGCAACGACTTGGCCATCGACCTCATCCAGTGGGGCAGCGACTACTTGTTGGGTTTGTCGGCCTTCCATGTCGAAGCCTTCGCGGCCCGAGACCGCGCCTGGGAACTCGGTGACGGACGTTTCTTCGAGTTGAACGACTGGCTGCAGTACTTAGGCATGATCGCCTTCCGCGCCCCGGTGCCCGCCTACAAACACACGTGCGCCCAGTTCCTCAAGTTACGGGGTGTCATTCCGTGCGACGTGCCACACCCACGCGGAGCCCGGCGTCCCGATTCCGACCTCCCACTCCTCGCCGACCTCGCGGCGCGCCTGGAGGTCCTGACGACCGAATTCGCCCACAGCTCAAACTCGTCACCATCGGGAGACATCCTCCAGAAAACCCGATAAGGTCTCCCGCGTGCCGGACATCGTTCTGTCCACCCTCAACGCGAAGTACATCCACGCCTCCTTCGGGTTGCGCTGCCTCATGGCCAATCTGGGGGAACTGCAGTCGCGGGCAAAAATACTGGAGTTCGACATTAACCAGCGTCCGTTGGAAATCGCGGAAACCCTGCTGGAGGCTGCCCCAAAAATCCTCGGATTGGGCGTCTATGTCTGGAACGCCGGCCCCACACTCGAACTGCTCGGCATCCTGCGTCGCCTACGACCCGACCTAAAAATCGTGCTCGGAGGGCCGGAGGTGAGCTACGAATGGGACCAGCAGCCGATCATCGGCCTAGCCGATCATGTGATCACCGGCGAGGCCGACCTGGCCTTCGCCTCGCTCTGCAAAAGCCTACTGTCAGCAACCGACCCGCGCCCGCCCAAGTTGATAGCCGCTCCGGTGCCCGATGTGGCGGCCCTGGCGCTGCCTTACGACCTCTACGAGGCACGCGACCTCGAACACCGAGTGGTTTACGTCGAGGCCTCTCGGGGATGCCCTTTCACCTGCGAGTTCTGCCTGAGCTCCCTCGAGATCCCGGTGCGTCAATTCCCATTGGATCCCTTTCTGGTGGCGATGCAACAACTGCACGACCGGGGCCTGCGCCGCTTCAAATTCGTCGACCGCACCTTCAACCTGAACCTCGCCACCAGCCGGCGGATCCTTCAATTCTTCCTCGACCGACTGAGCCCCGAACTCTTTGTTCACTTTGAGATGATCCCGGACCGCCTTCCGGCAGAATTACGCGAACTCATCGCCCAATTCCCGGCGGGAACGCTGCAGTTCGAAGTGGGAATCCAAACCTTCGATCGCGAGGTCGAGGCCCGAATTAGCCGACGCCAGAACCACGATCGACTCGCCGACAATTTCCAATGGCTCCGGCAGCACAGCGGCGTGCACTTGCATGCCGACCTCATCGTGGGACTTCCCGGCGAGACCCTAGAATCGTTCGGGCGGGGGTTCGATCGACTCATCCATCTCAGGCCCCAAGAGATCCAGGTCGGTATTCTCAAGCGCCTGCGTGGGACCCCTATCATCCGTCACGATGCGGAGTGGCAGATGATTTACAATCCCCATCCGCCCTATGAGGTGCTCTCTACGCGCACCATGAACTTCGGTACGCTGGCCCGCCTGCGTCGCTTCGCCAAGTTTTGGGACATTTTCGGCAACAGCGGTAATTTCGTGGAAAGCCTTCCCCTGCTATGGGCTCACGATTCCACAGTGGCCCCGGCCCACATCGAATCGAACTCCGAGCGATCTCCGATCGGTGATCCGGTCGCGGTCGTTCCGCTCCCAGCCGGTTTATCTTCGGGAGATACCGAGACTGAATCTCCGACCCACGAGAACGCTTCAACCACGGGCTCGGCCTTTGGAGCCATCCTCGCTTGGAGCGATTGGCTCCATGCCCAGGGTGTGAAGGGCCACGGTATCGCCCTGCCCCGGCAATACGAACTGCTGTGGCGCTGGTCGGTGGAGGTGTCTGGGATTTGCGCAGAAGTGTTCGGGCCCGCGCTAGCGCGCGACTACCGACGGCCGGGTCGAACCGACCTACCCACTTGGTTGATCCCATTTGCCGGCTCCGAAGCAACCCTTCGCCGCCCTGCCCGGCTGCCTCTCCGCCAATCGCGGCATCTTGGGGCTGCGAGCGAATCCTAGCACTGGGGGTGTCGCAACCCAGCCTCAGGCCACCTCCATCTCGCCCTCCCCAATCAGGCCTGCGGAACCACCGGGCGGTACCAGTTGTCGCGCTGAACGGGCTCGAATCCCAATTCCGTGATCAATCGCTTCATGTCGGAAACCCCCATGCGGAAGGTGGTCCCGGCCGAGCTGACCACGTTTTCCTCAATCATAATCGACCCCAAATCATTGGCACCATGGAGCAAGGCCACCTGCCCTACCTCAGGTCCCTGGGTCACCCAGGAGCTCTGCACACTGGGAATATTATCGAGGTAAATCCGGGCCAGCGCCTGCATGCGCAAGTATTCGTGAGAACCGACGGTCGTGGCCTTCAGGACGGTGTTTTCTGGCTGGAACGTCCAAGCGATGAACGCCGTGAACGCTCCGCCATTGAGTTGCCCTTGCTCCAAGGCCTGCGCATAGCCCGCGGACCACTCCGAGGGGGGGGCATCGACCGGCAGCTTTCCGTCAGTCACCAGACGACGCAGGGACACATCCTGCTGAGCGCGAACTACTTCCAAGTGCTCGATACGCTCTTCGACCGTCTCCACATGGCCAAACATCATCGTCGCCGAACTGGCCAGCCCCATGCTGTGGGCGACATCCATGACCCCCATCCACTGGGCCGTGTTGGCCTTGAGCGGAGCGATGCGCTGACGCACGCGATCCACGAGGATCTCACCGCCCCCTCCGGGCAGACTCCCCAGACCGGCCGAGACGAAGTCTCGAAGAACGGTCTCAACCGGTTCATTGAAAAACTCTGAGAAAGCCACAAACTCGCTCGGACTAAACCCGTGGACATTGAATCCGGGGTACTTCGATCGAACATGGTGGAGCAGGTCCAAGTACCACTGCTTGGTCAGCTTCGGATGGTGACCGCCCTGCATGAGCATCTGGGTGCCGCCCAGTGCCAGGGTCTCCTCGATCTTCCGGTCGAGCTCATCCAAGGTAATGACGTAGGAATCGGCATCTTTCTCACTCCTCCAGAAGGCGCAGAACTTGCAGTAGACGTTGCAAACGTTGGTGTAATTGACGTTGCGGTCCACGATGTAGGACACGGTCTCCGCCCCGTGCCCGCCCAGCGCACGACCACGGGCCAACCGACGACGACGATCCGCCAAAGCGCCCAACTCCGACAAGGGCAGCGAGTACAGAGCCAGTGCCTCCTGAGCATCGATCCGTCCCCCTTCCCAAACGCGCTGAAGCAGAGCATCCCGTGAAGAATCCAACACCATGACCGGAGCCTAGCCCCGAACGGCCCGAGGACAAGCAAACCCAGTTTTCCCAGCGGAAATCCGGAACTCTGGGGAAGTGCCAGTTGGCTGCTTTACCCGGGAGAGGCTTCCGCTACCGTCTGGGTCGATGCCCTTGCCCCCGTTGCTGAGAACCGCTCTGTTGATGGGCCTCCTTGCCCAGACCGGATCAGCCAAGGAGGAAATGCCCTCCGGGAATCGGCACACCGGCATGAGCGGAGCCTCGGCCGCCATTTTCCTCGATACCGGTCGTGTCGTGGTGGCCAGCGATGAGGACAATCAGTTGCGGGTATACAACCCATCGGCCAGTCAACCGGCGATGACGGCATGGGACGCCTCACCTTGGTTGCACCTCAGCGGCCGAAATCTGGAATGTGACTTGGAGGGGGCTGCGCGGGTGGGGAATCGCATCTATTGGATCGGCTCCCATGGCCGCAACAAGGACGGCAAGTACCGCTCAAACCGGCACCGCTTGTTTGCCACCGAGGTGACGGAGACGCCGCAAGGTCCCCAACTGCGGAGCTTTGGGACTCCGTGCTCCACCTTGGTCACCGCCCTGCTAACCAACAGCGCATTGAGCTTTCTCCACCTAGATACCGCGGCCGCGCTGCCTCCAGACGCCAAAGGAGGACTCAGTATCGAAGCGCTCGCAGCCCGACCTGACGGCTCCCTGTGGATCGGATTCCGCGGTCCGCTCGCCAAGGGAAAAGCCCTTCTCGTGCCGCTCTTGAACCCCGATGCGACTCTCGAAGGACACGCCCCGCAGTTCGGCCCTCCGACCCGTCTGGATTTGGGCGGGCGCGGCCTGCGAGACATGGCCTGGACGGGCTCCGAATGGATCCTCGTGGCCGGGGCCACCGGGGGAGACCAGAAGGGAACGAAGCTCTTCCGCTGGAATGGCGAGGGCAGTTTACCGAGCGCTTTGGACCTACCCGGCCTCAAAAACCTGCACATCGAAGCCGTCGCCGTGCCGCCAGAACAACCGGTTCGCCGACTGCTCCTGTGCAGCGACGACAGCCACCGCACCTCCGCCGGCACACCGTCGTTCCGTAGCTTCTGGATCGATCTGCCGTCCGCCCCCGTGCCCGCAGCCGGCGCTCCGAAGCGCTAGGATTCCCGATGGAGCAGTAAGTTTCCTTCACAAGGGACCCAAAGCCCATGCAACCCACTGCAACGGTCCGGCAGATCACTGAGGGGTCAAAGTGCGAGCGAGGCGAAATGTTCCTAGAGTAATATCGCCCAGTCCGTAGGAACCCGTGAGGACCGAGGTCGCGGTATTCAGGGTGCCCGTCAGCTTTAATCCGTTGGGAACTGTCGCACCGGACAGCACATTCGCAGCATCAACGGTACCGAACCCACCGCCATCACCGTCCGCCGAGGGTGATGTTGGGTCGTCGATGCTGTAGAAAAAGAGACTGCCGTCAGCAGCGAGGATCGCATAAGACGAACCCTCAGACGCTCCGTCATAGGTGCCGACATAATACCCGGCACTCTTCGAGTGGAGGCCAGATTCGGACTTCCGATCCCCACGGAAGGAGCCCGATCCACCGCTCGAATTTACGAAGGTCCCGGAGATTCCCGCTTCCGTAACGGTTCCGAGCGCTTTGCCCTTTTGGACGGTAACTGCGTTGAAACCACCATCGGGAGCGACCTTGAAGGATTGAATGAACACCCCCTCCTCTTGAGGCGTGTTGTATCCGACCGCCGCGGCCAACCCCTCCGGTCGGACCATGATCGCAAAACCTCCGCTGTCGGACTGACCTACGAATTTCCCCATGTAAATCCCGGCCTGGCTTTTCTGAACACCAATGACACTCACCACCGCTTCCTGACTAACAGCTCGTCCCGCTCGATTGGTGATCAAAACGTGATAACTACCCGCATTTAATGCGGTCAAACCGTTCAAGGGGAGTTGAGAGTTGGTCTTGCCGGACAACGGAAATTTGTCCTTATGCCATTGATAGGTCAGCGGAAATGTGCCTGCAGCCAAGACCTCCAATGTGACATTGCTTCCCACCGGATTGGTTTGTCCGCGAGGATGGAGAGAGATGCTCGGAGGCAAAAACCTCAGACGGAATAACCCTACCGGTGAACCGGTGTCTTCCACGATCGAACTGGCGGCGGTTGGAATTCCAAGGTCGAGCCAATTGAGCACGCCGAGATTGTTGAGCCTTTGAGGTTGCACCAGCCCCAATCCCTCGGCCCAAGAAACCCTGACAGAGTCGCCAGCGCGCTCGATTTCGACGGGAGTCGACTGACCCAGCAGCAATCGAGTCTGGTACAAGAACAGGAAGCCCAACGATAAAACCACTTGGCGTACCAATCGGTAAAACACTCTCAAAATTTGAGCAGTATCAAAGTGAAGATTCATTTATTGGACGTTAATGGTCCAAAAACATCTACACCATCAATTTTTGAAAACTTATTACCAATATTATTATAAATACATGTAATAATGACTCTATTTAAATCACGCTGACGCTTGAAAAGCACCCGGCCAGAATCAAACATCAATTCTGCAGCTAAAAACACCTCAACCCAGCCCGAAAATGCCGCCCTCTGGGCCTGGTGACCCAAATCAGCCGGCCGCTGTGGCCATAAATTGGGAGTAAACCGCTGCTAGATCAACCGACCCTGGCCGGTTCGACCCATGGTCAGACCCAGCTTGCGGTAGGCCTTTTCGGTGCAAATACGGCCTTGAGGGGTGCGCTGGATGTAGCCTTCGAGAATCAGGTAAGGTTCGTACACTTCTTCGATGGTGTCGGGCTCTTCACCCACTGCCACCGCCAAAGAACTCACGCCAACAGGGCCACCCGCAAACTTTACGATCACCGACTCGAGGATGCGTGTGTCCATTTCGTCGAGACCGTCCTTGTCGATCTCCAAGATCTCGAGGGCCTTGTTGGCGATCTCCTCGGTGATCCGACCATCGGCGCGGACTTGCGCATAGTCACGCACCCGCCGCAGCAGGTTGCCCGCAATTCGAGGCGTGCCCCGGCTGCGGCGGGCGATCTCCATGGCGCCCAGTGGCTCGGTGTCCACGCCCATCAGGCCGGCACCCCGCTGGACAATTCCCTGCAACTGCGCGGCCGTGTAGTAGTCGAGTCGTTCTCGAATACCGAAGCGGGTCAGCAGCGGGGCACTGAGCAAGCCACTGCGCGTGGTGGCTCCGATGAGCGTGAAGCGCGGAAGGCTCAAGCGAACACTGCGGGCGTTGGGCCCTTGGTCGATGATGATGTCGAGTTTGAAGTCCTCCATCGCCGGATAAAGGTACTCCTCGATGGTCTTCTGAAGACGATGAATCTCATCAATGAAGAGCACATCCCCTTCGGAAAGATTGGTGAGCAGACCCGCCAGGTCAGCGGCTTTTTCAATGGTCGGACCGCTGGTGGTACGCAGGGTTCCTCCCATGGCGCCGGCCAAGATGTTGGCAATGGTGGTCTTTCCAAGACCGGGAGGTCCGCTCAAGAGGATATGATCCAACGGCTCTTTGCGGCGCAGCGCCGCCTCGACGGCGATCTCCAAGCGCTCCTTGACCTTGGCTTGGCCGGTGAAATCGGCAAAAGCAGCCGGCCGCAGCGCCACCTCTAGGGTGGCATCCACCTAGTTTAATGAATATAGCGCGCGCTCGGCCATGCGCCCTCAAGTGTGGGACTCCCGGCACTCCGGGCGAGGAGTTTTGCGGGAATCCTTCGCCTTTTCCTAAAAAGACAGTTCCGTCACCAACCACCGAACCCCAGAAAGCCTCAGGATTGCGCTGAACACCCACCTCCCTTCGAGCGTCCGATCTGGGCATCCGGGATTGTCCGAAACACTGCTCCATGGCAGGAATACGGGTGCGATAGTATTTCGATAGGATTTGGTTGCCGTGACGTTTGAACACCTACTGCGGAAGAACGCCCTTCTTCCCGAAGACAAAATTGCCGAAGCCAAACACCTGGAGGCCACGGAAGGGCTACGCCTAGACCGGGCGGTCGTGCAGCTCGGCTTGCTGACCGAGCGGGCGGTCCTGACCCTGATGGCCGAGCAACTTCAGTTGCCGCTGCTCGATTTGTCGGCCACGGAGATCCCTTCCGACATCCTCCAGTCACTGACGACCAAGGTGGTGTTCCGCAAGCGCATCGTCCCCATCGCCCGCGAAGGCAACACCCTCCGGGTAGCCACTTGCGATCCCTTCGACCTCTACGCGATGGACGATGTGCGGATGACGACCGGGCTTCAAATCGACACCGTCTTAGCCACCAAGGACGACATCGAGAAGCTCATCAAGACCCACTATGGTCTCGGCGGCGACACCTTGGACGAGCTGGCAGCCAACGACGACGAACCCAGCGGCCCCGTGTCCAGCGGCGGTGATGACTTGCTGGAGATGGCCCAGGAGGCGTCGGTCATCCGACTGGTCAACGAGATCATCGTCGAGGCGGTGAACGAACGGGCCAGCGATATCCATATCGAGCCCTACGAGCACCAGATGGCCATTCGCTACCGCATCGACGGTATCTTGCACGAGGCCTCAGT
>JAPLUH010000552.1 GCA_026397675.1 Verrucomicrobiota bacterium | reverse complement strand
GGCGAAGGGACGCGGTCTCAACCCATTCATGTGCCTTGTTAGGATATCCTCTTTGGATATCCTGACACCTGTGAGCAGCGAAACCGTGGTTTTCAAGGTGGGTAACAGCCTCGCTGTCCGCTTGGTCGGCGATTGTCGGCTTCCCCGTGGCACCCGCGTGCGTGAACGGTGGGAGGGTAAGACCATCGTCATCGAGCCGGTGGTCGACGAGTGGTCCCCTGGTTTCCTCGCCAGCGCAGGAACTTGGGACGAACCCATTGAACGTCCGGGCAGAGACGAACAGGCCCGGGATCCTTTCGCGTGAAATTCCTCCTGGATACCTGTGCCGTCAGTGACTACCTGCGCGGCGTGGAACCTGTGGTCCAGCGCATCCAGAAGGTTCGTCCGTCCGACGTCGGCATCAGCGCCGTCACGGTCATGGAACTCCGCTACGGAGCAACCCGCCGGCAGTCGCCTAAACTCACCGCCTCGGTGGAAGCATTCCTGAGCGGCATTTCCATTCTGACCTTTGACGCTGAGGCCGCAGAGCGCGCCGGGGTCCTGCGGGTCAGCCTAGAAACAAAAGGTTACAGCATCGCCTTGGCTGATTGTCAGATTGCCGGCACCGCACTGGCTTACGACCTGACTCTGGTGACCCATGACAGTGACCTCCTGCGCGTGCCTGGCCTCAAAGTGGCTGATTGGCGGTCTGGCGGTTGAGCGGACGTCCAACGATGCCGCTTCAGTCGCCTGAGCGATGCCCCATAACCAAATGACCTTCGATATACAGAGGATCCTCGAAAGCAAAAGAGAGTTTCGTCGTGGGCTGGCAGCACTACCCATCGCCGAAAAGCTTCGGCTTTTGGATGCACTCCGTGAACGACAACTGACACTGGGCTCGGGAAGCTCGGTGCGACTTAACGACGGGTCTCGGCCGGACCGCACCCCCGTTGCTTCGACGCGGCCTTGATGGAGGGCTCTGACGTTTCTTGAACCGGGGCCATCGGGGACTGGGGTAAAACTGAAACCGGCCGAAGCGAAGCGACCATCGGTCGAGGCCGGTTTCCGTGCAATCGCGCCCAGTTGTCGCTGTCGATCGCGATTGCAAAATCGGTGTCGCGGCTAAACTCGGCTGCGCCGTAAAATACGCATGCCTGGCCGCCCATCAACAGGGCGCGTACCCCGTAGCTCTGGAAAGTCGAAAGGACTTTGTGAATCTGGTTCCGGATCAAGGCTGCCTCCCTGCGCTGTGTATAGGGTCCATAGGCTCATGCTCTGCTGCCATCGTTCGATTGGCGTGAGCCGGTACCATTCTTGCCATTCGTCCTCGGACTCGCGATCCACAATTGGACTTTGGCGATTTGCATGCTTCGTGCAACACAGCATTGGCAGTGCCCATGGTTGCCGCAATGGATGGAGTCAATGAGGCATGGTCGTCATGCTTTGGCCAGATCGACCGATTGATGATCGGGGCCCACCTGTTTATCGTGATTCGGAGCCCGAAGCTGTGGGCCATGAAGGGATAACCACGATCTGATGACTCAGGATCACCCATTCGAATTGCAGAAAGCCGTTGGCGCATTTTCTGAGGGGCGTTATTCGGTGGCTGAAGCGCTGTGTCGGCGCTTGGTCGAATCGGATGCGGATCAAGCTCAGCCGTGGTTCCTTTTGGGAATGGCTCTGACCCGTCAGGGCGCCCATGCAGAGGCGTTTCGGTGTCTGCAGCGCTCGGCTCAAATCGCTCCTAGATCCGCGGAAACCCTCAATGCCTTGGGCGCTGTCACCAATGAGTTGGGGCGGGATCCCAAAGAGGCTGAGCAATTCTTTATTGGTGCCCTCAAAATCAATCCCCGATGCACAGATGCTCACTACAACATGGGGGTGACGCTGCAGAGAATGAGGCAGTACGAGGCGGCCGCCACCTGGTATGAGCGAGCGCTGGTTATTCGCCCGGACGATTGTGAGGCCATGTCCAATTTGGCCATCGTCTTCAAGTGTCTGAACCGGCACCGAGAGGGGCTGGGGCTGATCGACCGGGCTCTGACTCTGTCTCCCCAACACCCTTTGGCCCACTGGAACCGCGCCCTCGTGCTGTTGAGTCTGGGAGAGTTTTGCGAGGGCTTCGCAGAATATGAATGGCGATGGAAGGGTGGGGCAGGGCCGCAGTTTGTCCCCAGGTCGTACACTCAACCCCAATGGAAGGGGGAGCATCGGCCCGACCAAGTGCTGTTCGTGCACGGTGAACAGGGGTTTGGAGATTTTATCCAATTTGCCCGATTCTTTTCGATGGCCCGGCAGCGGGTAGGGCGGATTATTGTCGAGTGCCCTGCGGCCTTGTTGCCGTTGATGGTCGAAAGCGGATTGGCCGATGAGTGGGTCTTGCCGTCTCAGCCGCCCAAGGCCTTTGACGTGTTCATCCCTCTGATGAGCCTGCCCCATGCATTGGGTATTTCGACCGAAACGCTTCCCAATCAGGTTCCCTATTTGCGGGTGAGTGCGAACGGTTTGGAGTCCGGCTCGAGGGGCGCTCGGTTGAAGGTCGGCTTGGTGTGGTCTGGAAATCCGACGCATGACGATGATCAGATCCGGTCCATAGCCCCCGAAGGGCTGACCGACTTGATTTCGATCGAGGGCGTTGAGTTTCATACGACGGCCGAATACCTTGAGGGGTTGGACTTAGTGATCTCGGTAGATACCGCCGTGGCTCATCTCGCGGGGGCGTTGGGCAAGCCTGTCTGGCTGCTGGTGCAAGATTCGCCGGACTGGAGGTGGTTGCTGAACCGGGCCGACTCGCCCTGGTATCCGACACTCCGGTTGTTTCGGCAAAGCCATCGGGGGGATTGGCGCCCTGTGCTCGAACAGGTGGTCTCCGAGTTACACCGGGCGATGTGCGACAGACGATTGACTAAAGCGTGAAACATGTTTCACTCGAGGCATGGAAACCGTGACCATCCGCGACTTGCGTCAGAACTGGCCCGAGGTTGAAAAGCGGCTCGCGACGGAGGGAGAACTCACCGTGACGCGCGATGGTACTGCCGTGGCGTTGCTGACACCACCGCGACCCGCCAAGGTCAAGAGTGCCGCAAAACGCTTCGATCCGGCCGTGCACGCCGCGTTGATCCGGAAGATATGGAGCGACAAGAAACCACCCTTCACAACCGATCAGAAGTTGGCGGATGAGCGGGCAGAGCGCGCCTTTGGCCGAATTTCATGATGAGCCTCTACCTCGATACGAGTTGCCTTTGGAAGCTGTTGGTTGATGAACCGGAGTCCGCCCGGGTGCGGGAAATTGTGGGTAAAGAACCTTTGGTGGTGATCTCTTCCTACACGGAGTTCGAAGCCGGGCAGGTCTTGATGTCGCTTCGCTTGGGGGCCAGCATAACATCACGCCGCGAGGCGCGGATCGGTAACCTGTTGGCCGGATTTCGTGGAATAGAGCCATTTCAACACCGAGGCCTCCCGTATGATCTTTCCAAGATCGCTCGCCAGCAGGTCCTCAGTTCTTCCATCTACTGCCGTACGGCGGATCGGCTCCACCTTGCCGCCATGGAAGCTCTCGGTCTTCACCGGTTGCTCACCAACGACGAGCAACAGGCCGCTGCTGCCCGCGCCCTTGGCTACAGAGTGGTGCTGCCAGGGCTGATTCATCTGCATCTGAATAGTTGTTTGTGAAGCGGGCTCGTTTGCGTTTTGACTGGTTTATTTTTACGGCCCGTGTTCACGATTTGC
>JAPLUH010000228.1 GCA_026397675.1 Verrucomicrobiota bacterium | reverse complement strand
GTCCGAACCTATTTGATCATTTTCGGAGCCCTGCTCGTCGGCACCATCCTGACGGTGGCCATGTACTACGTGGACTTCAGCAGCATGGCGTTAACGGTGGCCGTAGCCTTGTTCATCGCGTCGATCAAGGCATTCTTGGTTGCGGGATATTTCATGCATCTCCTTTCGGAGAAAAAATTGGTGTACGGTGTTCTCATTCTCGCGGCGATCTTCTTTGTTGCGCTGATGGGGCTGACCCTCTGGGGCAGCAATGATCTTCCCAGAAACTCGGAGACGAAGACGTTGTATGTCCCTTAAAGCCTTCCACATCGTGTTTGTCGCGGCCTCAGTGATCCTGATGGCATTCTTGAGCGGATGGAGTTTCTTGGCGTATCAAGACACCCACTCCACGGAATACCTGGTCTGGAGTCTGTGTGCGGCCAGCTCGGTGGTGGGCTTGGTGATTTACGGTCGTTTCTTCCTCAGGAAGCTTCGGAACATCAGTTTTTTATGAAATTCTGCTTGGGGATTTCCAGAGTCTTGGCTGCGGCATTGCTGTTAATGCCGTCCTTGAACGCGTGCACTGCCTGCTTTGGCAAGACCGATGAGGCTCTCGCACAAGGCATGAATGCGGGCATCTATGTGATGCTGGTTTTCGTGGTCGCTGCTTGGGTGTTATTCGGCAGCTTTTTTGTCTTTATTGCCCGTCGCTCGAAGCGTGTGAACGCGGAGACGGAAGCGGGTGAATCTCCTTTGGTTTGATAGTCTGCAAATTTTCGGAAATACATGACCTCTCTACTTCGATATTTTGGAATGCCGGAAGTGGCTTCGGCCCATGGCAATGGCATCGATGAATTGATCCTGTACGTGCATCTCCTCATGGGTGCGCTGTTCGTGGGATGGCTCGGTTACTTCCTCTTGGTCATGGTGCGCTTCAATAAAGCTTCCAATCCCAAAGCCGATTACGTGGGTGTCCGCAGCCACGCTTCGACCTATCTAGAGATCGGTGTGGCAGTGGTGGAGGCCGTGCTGTTGATAGGCCTCGCTGTGCCTCTTTGGGCCAGGGCGGTTGACAGCCCTCCCGGAGCTGACCAGAAGCCGGTCGAAATTCAGGTGATGGCCCAGCAGTTTGCTTGGGCGGCTCACTTCTCGGGTGCCGATGGCAAGTGGGGCAAGCAGGACACCAAGTTTGCCGACCGGGGTAATCCTTTCGGTTTGGATACCAGTGATGCCGCCGCCAAGGACGACATCTCTGTGGTGACCGAGGCGTTCCTGTTGCCAGTTAATCGGCCGGTGATAGCCAAGTTGTCGAGCATGGATGTGATCCATTGCTTCAAATTGCCGGCCATGCGTGTGACCCAGGACGTGATTCCCGGTTTGTCGATCCCTGTGCACTTCACACCGACCAAGATTGGGGATTACACCATTACGTGCGCGCAGCTCTGCGGCAATGGTCACGCTTCGATGAAGGGTGTTTTCAAGGTGGTTTCGCAGGCAGACTACGATCAGTGGTTTGCTGAAAAATCCAAGGCGGGTGGCGCAGGTGGCAGCTTCGAATAAGCTCATCAAATCAGGGTCACCGATTGAGTCCGCCGGATCAGCCGCTGGTTTCATACCGGCGGCCTTTTTTTAATCACCATGGAGTCTCATATCCAACGGGTTCTGTGGGGAGCCTTGGTCGCCAGTTTGCTGGCGGTCTCGGCAGTTTACTTCCGTTCCCGGGGGGCACCGCCCGTTCTAAGCCAGCTTCATGATTTTTCGCTGACCAATCAACTGGGGCAGACGGTGGGTAAGGAGTCCCTTAAAGGGCGGATTAGTGTCGTCAACATTGTCTTCACCCGGTGTCCGACTCAGTGCCGACGCTTGTCGGCCCAAATGCAGCGGCTCCAGTCTCGAATTCCATCTGGGGTGCGCTTGGTTTCTCTGACTGCGGATCCCGAGTACGACACGCCGGAGGTCCTTAAGCGCTATGGCCTCGAGTACCAAGCTTCCTCAGAAAAGTGGTGGATGCTCACCGGTCCAAAGGCCGAGGTCTATCGGGTGGCGACTGCTGATCTGAAATTTGCGGTGGTCGAATCGGGGGAGCCATCGCCGAAATTGGAGGATCTATTCATCCACACAGCCGATTTCGGGGTGTTGGATTCCAAGGGCCGCTTGCGATTTATTATCCACAGCGAAGATTCGGATGCTGAAGATCAGGTTATCCGGTCCGTTAAACGTCTCAAAGGCATCCTATGAACCAATCCCTCCATTTACTGCCGCTGGTCAACGCCTGTCTCAATGGCTTGGCGGGTATTCTTCTGGTGGCCGGACTGATCCATATTAAGGCCGGCCGTCGTGAAGCTCACCGCAAGTGCATGGTGGCGGCGTTTGTCACTTCCTGTGTCTTCCTGCTGTTGTACCTGACCCACAAGTACCTGCTGAAATCGGTTCATACCCCTTTCAAGGGCCCGGAGTTCCTTCGACCCTGGTATTATGGGATGCTCTTTTCGCACATCCTGCTGGCCGCCGCGGTGCCGGTATTGGCGATGATCACCCTGCGTCGTGCCAGTGCCGGAGACCTGGAGCGACATAAAAAGATCGCTCGATGTACCTGGCCGATTTGGATGTATGTCTCGGTGACCGGAGTGTTGGTGTATCTGGTTCTCTACCAGATCTGGCCCTGAATAGGAAATGGGGCGCGTTCGGCTGGAACGCGGGTCCTCCATGTGTTCTGCCCAGGGATGGCCCTGCGGGGCCGTCCGTCTTTAAATCGTGTGCCTTGCGATCCTGATCGGGAGGCGCTCGGGTGTCATTTGGCCGAAGGATGGACTTTGGTCCGGCCCCACGTTCTTCAGAGAGTATTCTTCGGAGGAAGGAGACGTGCGGCCCCCTCCAGCTTGTGATTAGGCCGCCTCAGGATCCCGCCACTTACCGTGTTCGCGGATGAGGTCTACCAGTCGATCGACCGCTTCGTCTTCAGGGATATTGAAACGGACCGGCTTCTTGCCCACGTAGAGGTTGATCTTGTTCGGAGCCCCACCCACGTAGCCGAAGTCGGCGTCAGCCATTTCACCGGGACCATTAACGATGCACCCCATGATCGCGATTTTCACGCCTTTGAGGTGCTCCGTCCGGGCCTTGATCCGCGCGGTGACCGTTTGCAAATTGAACAGCGTGCGTCCGCAACTAGGACAGGCGACGTAGTCGGTCTTGAAGGATCGGCAGCCAGAGGCTTGCAAGATGTTGAACGCCAATCGCAGGGATTGCCCAGCGCCGGGTTCTGATCGGATGAGGATTGCATCGCCGATGCCGTCAGCCAGCAGGGATCCAAGGTTGACGGCCGCCTGCAGTTGAGCCGCCTCCGGGGTCAATGCCTCAGACGGGGCAATGAGCCGGTCCTTGAGCAGTATGGGGTTGCGGCTGCCCAGTGCCGCTAGCCGGACCGTCAGTAATCGGAAAGCGGTGATGGGAGGTAAAGAAACTCCATCTTGTACGGTGATCCACTGGGTCTCGCACGGGGGATGCGGAAAATCTGAAGTGGGGTCCACCTCCATAAGCTGGAGGTCTTCGTAAATGGCCTCGGGTTTGACATCGACCTTCGGGGAGATCTTCGGGGCCACCGCGTCGTAGGTGCTGCGTTCGACCACCACTCGAACCAAGTTCTCTCCGCCTGCCGGCAAATCACCCAAGGGTGAGGCAACCGATTCGCGCCGTTTGAAATTGAAGGGGTCCCAGGGCAGGGAGGGATTTCCGAGTCCGGGGTGGGATCCGGTGAGCCGAGGAATCTGAGCCAGTAGGTCGTTGCAAACCGCGATCTCGCGCGGGCTGTCTTCGGTCAGGGAGACCCGGATTGTATCGCCGATGCCGTCGCAGAGCAGGGACCCAATACCGATGGCCGACTTGATGCGGCCGTCCTCGCCTTCACCGGCTTCGGTGACGCCCAAATGGAGCGGGTAGTTCCAGTCGGGGCCCTCTTGGTCGAGGCGGGCGGTCAGCAGCCTGTAGCACTCGATCATTACCTTCGGATTGGAGGACTTCATCGAGAAGACGAAGTTGTGAAAACCGTTCTTGCGGCAAATGCTGGCAAATTCGAGAGCGCTTTCAACCATGCCCAGCGGGGAGTCGCCGTACCGGTTCATGATCCGGTCGCTGAGGGATCCGTGATTGGTTCCAATGCGCAGGGCGCGATTGAGCCGCTTGGCTTCCAGCACCAGCGGCGTGAAGCGTTCCTCGATCCGTGCCAGTTCTTCCGCGTAGGCCTCGTCGGTGTATTCTTTGACCGCAAACTTTTTGCTGTCGGCGTAATTGCCTGGGTTGATGCGAACTTTTTCAACCCATTTGACCGCTTCCATCGCCGCGTCCGGCTTGAAATGGATGTCCGCTACGAGAGGAACGTGGCAACCGACCTGACGGAGTTCTTGGACGATGTTTTGGAGGTTGGCCGCGTCCTTCACAGTCGGAGCCGTGATGCGAACGATCTGGCACCCCACGGCCACGAGTTCCAAGGTCTGCCGCACGCATTCGGCGGTGTCCATGGTGTCGCAGGTGAGCATCGATTGCTTGACCACCGGGTGATCACCCCCAAGCACCACGCCGCCGCAGGTGGGGTCGCCCACAGTGACGTTGCGGGCGGGTCTGCGGCTGTAACTCCAGGGAGAAGGGCAATACTTCATGAATCGCTGAAAGGAAATAAACGGGATGTCGGCCGGCGGCGTCAACGCTCCGGAGAATCGCTCCGGACGTTGTGTGTGCGAACTCTTATGGGGCCTGCGTCGGCTGCGAGGGGGCTTCGATAACGGTTTCTTGGCGGAACATTGCCTTGAAGAGCGGTCCACGTTTCACCACATCAAAGAAGGAAACATAGGCCATGAAGCTCAGTAAGATCACCGCGAAGGCCGACGTCGCAATCTCTTGGAAGCGAGGGGCGACGCGCCGGCGGGTGATGATCTCATAGAGAGCCATGGTGATGTGCCCGCCATCCAACACCGGCATCGGTAGCAAATTGATGATGGCCAAGTTGACATTGAGCATCACCAGGAAGCTCAGGGCCAAGCGGATGTCGGCGTTCACGTCAGCGGCCAGTTTTCCGAAGATTCCCACCGGTCCGCTCATGTCCTTGGCGCTCACGCCTGTTTCCTTAGAGTGCGCCAAAGCGCCGACCAATTCCCCCATCTGGCCCACCACCCCAGAAATCTGCTCCCAAGGGGTTGGACCGGGTCGTTGCAATTGGTAGGTCAGCACGCGGCTTGGGGAGATCGTGACACCGATGCGAGCCACTCCGCTGGTGGGGTCCACCCGAGGGGTCACTGAGAAGGTCATGCGCTGGCTCGCGCGTTGCACCTCGACCTGAGCCGGTTTGCCGGTTTGGGATCGAATGAGATCTACCAACTGGGATTGTCCCACCACAGGAACCCCGCCGAATGAGACGAACTGGTCATTTACGGCGAGACCCGCCTCTTGGGCGGCACCGCCGGGAGCCAGATCCATAATCACTGGATGATCTTTGGGGTCTAGGTTGAGCAGTTTTAGTCCGAAGGTGGGGTTGACGATGGCCGTCAGCACATAATTGGAGGTCGAATTTCCCCGGGCGATTTCGACCGGGATCGTTTGGGAGCGTGCCAGCACCGTGAAGCGTTGGACATCTTGCCACCGGGTTACGATTTTGCCGTCGACCCGGACGACACGATCGCCTTCGCGAATGCCCAACCGCGCCTCTGCTGAATCGGGCTCGACGTAGCCGATGATCGGCGGGTTGACCGGGACGGGCAGGCCGACAAGCCAAATGACGCTGGCGATGGCCAAGGCAAAGAAAATGTTCATCGCTGGTCCGGCGAGGGCGACCCAGATCCTTGAGACGGGCGAGGCCGGGGGCACTGCCGGATCCGCTGCGCCTTCGATGGTTTCGGAAGTCAGCATCTGAGGCAGCTTCACGAAGCCCCCAGCGGGAATCCAACGCACGGCCCATTCGACCCCTTGCCGGTCTACCCATCCGAACACCTTGGGTCCGAAACCGATGGAAAACCCGAGAACCACCATGCGGCGCAAACGGGCCATCCAAAAATGCCCGTATTCATGGACGAACACGGAGGCACCGAAGAATACAATCACCGCGAGCACCACGTAGGCTTTGTGAAACAAGTCTCCGATCATGAACGTGCTTCACCGTAGATAATGGTTTCCGAGTGAGCAATCGCCACTCTCGAAAAAAGCACACCATCTATTCTGACGACCCGCATCTCGATGCGATTTTTGGTAAAACCCGTTTGACGAGGCCCCCTTTCAAGGTGAGTAATCTTAGATAGGTTGGTTTTTCGGTCGCTGAATCTCATGCTCTGGAGGCACTGGACTGAAAGTTTAGAATGATACGCTGGTATCTTGAATGTGTGGATGTTTGGGGTCAGGTCTT
Organism: Verrucomicrobiota bacterium; assembly: GCA_026397675.1. GTDB lineage: Bacteria > Verrucomicrobiota > Verrucomicrobiia > Limisphaerales > UBA9464 > SXXZ01. The sequence goes on along the minus strand of JAPLUH010000228.1, from coordinate 4,527 downwards.
TTCCGCCGGTCTTTGGTTTAAACTATGTTCCTGCTCGCCCTGAAAATGCTGCTCGGTGACCGCGCCAAGTATTGGATGCTGGTCGGGGGTTTGGCGTTTTCATCCCTGCTGATGACCCAGCAGTACTCTGTTTTCCAGGGACTGATGTCGTGGACGACGAGCCACATGCGCAACATGCGGGCTTCGATCTGGGTCGTCGAATCTCGCGTTGAGCAGGTGAATGAATCCAAGGCCATGCGGGACACCGACTTGAATCGGGTTCGATCGGTCGAAGGGGTCGATTTTGCAGTGCCCCTGTTCCAGGGAGTCCTCAAGGCCCGGACTGCCGACGGTTCCGACAAAATGATTCAAATGATCGGATTGCACTCCGGGACCCTTTACGGGCGTCCTCCGCGCATGATCGAGGGCGATATCGCCCAATTGCGTCTACCCAACAGCGTCGTCATCGACACGCTCGCGATGGAGGGCACGCGTCTCGGATCGGGGATGGGCAGGCCGTTGAGGGTCGGTGACGTGTTTGAGATCAACGACCGGGAGGCCAGGGTCGTCGGTATTTGCCAAACGGAACGTCACTTCTTTGGCTACCCGTATGTTTTCTCTAGTTACGATCAGGCCCTCCAGTACTCACCGCGTCAGCGGAAGATGCTTTCGATGATCTTGGTAGAGCCCAAACCCGGGTGGGACACGGCAGAGGTCGCACAGCGAATCATGAAAGAGACCGGTCTTCGTGCCTTCACCGTTCCACAACTCGAGGCTTCTACGATCCGATGGGTCTGGAACAATACGGGCATTCCCATCTCCTTCCTGACCACCATCATCTTGGGCTTCGTGGTTGGGGTCGCCGTCTGTGGCCAGACGTTCTACTCCTTCGTCCTGGAGAACCTGCGAAACCTCGGTGCCCTTAAGGCCATGGGGGCCAGTAACGGCCTTTTGGCCGGAATGCTTCTGTTTCAGGCCATGATCGTGGGGCTGATTGGATTCGGCATGGGAATCGGACTGACGGCGTTCTTTGGTTTAACGGTCGCTCAGAGCGGACAACCGCCGTTCAAGGCAGACGCTGCCTTCGTGTTTCAGTCATTGGCTGCTGTTCTTGTCATTTGTGCGCTCGCGGCGTTGTTCGGTATCCGGCGCGTGGCCAAGCTGGAGCCGGCGATCGTGTTCCGTGGTTGACCTTCGCTCATGACCACACCGCTTCGCTCTGTGAACCCAGTCTCCCCGACCGCTGCCCCGGTTGTCGGCAACCCACTGGGCAGTTTGGCTGTTGGCGCCCGAGGCATCGTTAAGGTGTTTGGTGTGGGGGATGCCCGCACTCAGGCCTTGAAGGGGGCTGATTTTGAGGCGAGCGAGGGTGAGTTGCACCTCATTGTCGGTCCTTCTGGCTGTGGTAAGACGACCCTTTTGAGCGTGTTGGCCGGGACGCTGTCGAGCGATCAGGGTGAGGTGAATCTCTTTGGTACGCGCCTGACCGGCCTGTCGGCCTCCGAGGTCACGCGGTTTCGATGCCGGCACATTGGGTTTATTTTTCAGCAGTTCAACCTCATCCCGACCTTGTCCTTGGTTGAAAATGTGAGCGTTCCATTGCTGCTCAATGGGGCCGGTCGCCGCGACGCTGAAGCCAAGGCCGCGGAGAGGTTGCGACAGGTGGGCTTGGCTGGACGGGAGCGCCAGTTGCCGACCCAGCTTTCGGGTGGACAACAACAGCGGGTGGCCATAGCCCGAGCCTTGGTCCATGAACCTCGATTGGTAATTTGCGACGAACCCACCAGCGCGCTGGACTCGATGACGGGACACCAGATCATGGAACTGCTGAGCACTGCGGCGAAGGCTCCGGGACGCTGCGTTTTGATTGTCACCCATGATCCTCGAATTTACGGCTATGCCGATCGCATCAGTGTGATGGAGGACGGCCGAGTCACCCACGTCCACGCCGGGGCATCTCTTTCTTCCTACATTCATTCGGAAAACCGTTCCTAATTGTCCATGATCCTCTTTAAACGTCTCTCATTCTGGCTGGCGCTCTTGGGCGTGGGCCTAATGGTGTTCCTGCTTCGTGGGCAGAACGTCAAGGTGGCCAATCCGGGGCCGGTGTCCGAACCGGCCCGATCCCCCTATTCGCGCACCGTGGCATCGACCGGCCTCATCGAGGCCTCGCGTGAAAATGTGAAGATTGCCGCGCCCCGAGAGGCGTTGGTGATGAAGGTCTTCGTGAAGGTAGGGGATTCAGTCAAAGAGGGGGCGCCACTCTTCCAGTTGGACGTGCGCGAGGTTGGAGCCCGTGTTCGGGTGTTGGAGGCGCAGGCAAGGTCGCTCCGGTCCCAGATTGCCGTCGAAGAGGCTCAGGTCGTCGACCTGGCCGATCAGTTGAAACGGTTCGCCCAGTTGGGTCGGGATCAAGTGGCGACCGAGGATGAGGTCAAGCGGCGCGAATTCTCCTTGGGCACGGCTCGGGCCAGGGCAGAAGTCGCACGCGCCGTGGCAGCGGCGTCCGAGGAGGCGGTGCATCAGGCGAACACCGATTTAGAGATTCTTACCGTCCGCGCACCCCGGGATGGTCGTTTGCTTCAGGTGAACTTGCGCGAGGGAGAATTGGCCTCCGTGAAGTCCCCCTCCGAGCCGTTGATGCTCTTGGGCGATGTGGATACCTATCAGGTGAGGGCCGAGGTCGATGAGCAGGACGCCGTGCTCATTCGAGCCGAATATCCGGCTGTTGCTTCACTAAAGGGGCATTCGGAGATGAAGACCTCCTTGAAATTCATCCGCATCGAACCCTATGTGGTGCCCAAGCGCAGTTTGACCGGTGACAGTCTCGAGCGCGTGGATACCCGAGTGTTGCAAATTGTCTACGCCTTCGACCGCCCAGCCTTTCCCGTCTACGTCGGTCAACAGGTTGATGTGTTCATTCAACGTCCCCAGACTGCGGCCCAGGCCACTCCTTGAGTTTCCATGAGATCCCTTGTCCTCGTTTCGCTGTTGTTGTCCCTCGGGCTTCCGATCACGGCCGCCATCACCAATGCGGTGCCGTTGCCATCTCAGCCGCTGACCCTCGACCAAGCTCTCGAGTTCGCCCTGTCGCACAATGTGACGCTGCGGAAAGGGAGGCAGGATTTGGAGGAGGCTCAGGGGCTTGCCATTCAGCAACGCGCGGCCCGGTTGCCCCGTCTGGCCACCACCGGTGGCTATCAGCAATTGGATGAGTCGCGAATCGAGAAAGTTCAGTTCTCCGCAGCCCAACCCGCGACCCCTTTTCTGAACAACCAGAGCTGGAACGCCAATTTGGTGGTGACGCAGCCCATTTATGCGGGCGGCAAATACAACTCGATGGCCCGTTCCTCGCGGTTGACCCGGGAGGCAGCGCTGGCCTTGTACCAAGCGCTGGTGGCCAACACGCTTCTCGAGGTGCGGACTGCCTACAGCGATGTGCTCTTGGCGGTGGAGCAAATCGTTGTTCAAGAGGCTTCAAAAAAACTGCTGGAGCGGGAATTGGAGACAGCGCGCCGCAGCCTCGAGGCTGGGACCGTTCCGAAGTTCAATGTGCTGCGGGCCGAGGTGGAGCTGGCCAATGCACTCCCGCCATTAATCCGGGCCCGCAACCAGGAGCGGATTTTCCGCAACACCCTCGCTCTCTTGCTCGGATGCGATATTCCGGCCGATTCTGGGGTGGATATTCCGCTGCGGACCGCCGACAGCCTCAAGGCCGAGCCCTTCGAGGTTTCAGTGGGTGCGGCCCTCAATGCCGCCTGGGTTCACCGACCCGAGATTAAGGCGGCTCAGAGTGCCTCCCAATTGCGTCACGAAGAGGTTCTCCAAACCCGCGCAGATTTACTGCCATCGGTTTCGGGCATTGCCGGCTACGGCGTGCAGAACCGCAACTTCGTTCGGGATCTCGACCGGACGCTCGATGGTTGGACGGTGGGCGTGCAGGCCAATTGGCTGCTCTTCGACTTTGGTCAGACCCAGGCCAAGGTGAACATGGCCAGAGCCCGCGAAGAACGAGCTCGGCTGGAAGTCGAGGATGTCCGTCGTCGCATCGAACTCGAGGTCCGCACGGCATTTTCACTATTTTTGGAATCCAAAGAAGTGCTGTTGTCCCAGACTCGGGTCATTGAGCAGGCCGAGGAGGCCGTGCGATTGGTGACGGCTCGGGCCGATGCGGGTAGCAGCACTCAGCTAGAGGTGTTGTCGGCACAGACCGCCCTCAAGCTGTCCCGCACCCAGTATAGCCAGGCGCTGCGCGACTACACCGTCGCTCGGGCGAAATTGGAGCGGGCCATGGGTGAGGGGGTACGCCTGGTGATCGAAACGGGTCGCCGATAGACCTTTTGTAGCGGGACAGTCCCGAGCATCACGAGGACTCGCTGTCAGCTCCCTGGGGAGCTTCCCGGGGTTCGTGTTACCGTCCAGACCAAGATTCGAGCAGCGAACCCAGCCCCCGATCGGAAGTGCGTGGGCTGACCAGTGCGAGCGAAAGGTGGGAAGGCTTTAGGAAGTCTCGGGCCACTCGGCGGATGTCGGCCGGTTGGACGGCAG
>JAPLUH010000168.1 GCA_026397675.1 Verrucomicrobiota bacterium | reverse complement strand
CGTGGCCCGGCGCACCGTGATCCATCGATTGGACCTTCCCGCACAAGACCCGCGGGCGATTCTGGTGCGCTCAGGGAAGCTTTATGTGATCCCGTTCGACTCTGGAAACCAGACGCAGCTTTCTGGTGGCACAGGCAAGCCCGACGGCAACCACGTGACGTTCAATGCAAGGAACCACTCCATCGCCACCAACAACGTGCTTTCCCTGGGTCACGTCGTGGACATCGTCAAGAATCCCAAGGTGCCGGATCGCGACTTGTTCGTGTTCGATACAACGACCGACCAACTCGTCGAGACTGTCTCTACACTGGGTACCTTGCTCTATGGACTGGCCGTGGACTCGAGCGGGGTCGCTTACATTGCACAAACGGATGCGCGCAATGACGTCAACGGCCGCGCCGGGACGCGCAAACAGGGCCTTGCCGAGTTGGAGAACCGCGCATTCCTCAACCGCATCACTCGCGTCCCCTCCAAGGCTGGGCGCACCAACCCGCCGACCTTCATCGACCTCGAACCGCTGCCGCCGCAGCACCCCGAAGAAGGCATGGCCCTCGCGACGCCCTACGCCATCCAGATTAGCGACGACAATTCCACGCTCGTGGTGTCCGCGGCTGGGTCGGACAAACTCTTCACCGTCGACGCCGCCACGGGGAAGATTCTCGGACGAGTCACCGTGGGTGCTGTGCCTCAGGGCATCGCTCTGGAATGCAGCACCGATGGCAAGCCATTGCGGGCCTGGGTGCTGAATGCCGCCGCCGACACCGTTTCTCTCGTGGACCTCTCGCGCTCCTCGAAGCCAGAGGTGATCGATACCATCGTGCTCGCCGACCCCACCCATGCGCAGGTGAAACGGGGGCGCATCGCATTCGAGACCGCGTCTTCTTCCACCACAGGCACCTTTTCGTGTGCCAGTTGCCACCCCAACGGGCATACCGACCAATTGCTCTGGGTCCTCAAGACTCCCATCGTGACCGGCGGCGACCAAATCATGCCCCGCTTGACCATGCCCATTCGCGGCCTCCGTGAGACGGAGCCCTACCATTGGGACGGCACCCTCGGCGACCCGTACGGCGGGATCAACTCGGCACACCTCCACACCGTTGTCCCACCCAACAGCCGCGTCGACGCACAGGAATCGAGCACCCGTCACCTCATCGACGCCGGTCTGGCCGCAACGATGAGCCAGGAAGGGGACTCGAAACGGAATGACGAGAAAAAACCCGGACGACGTTCAGCGGCGGATCGCGATGCGATGGCCCGATTCCTTTTGGCGGTGCCCTATCCTCCGGCCCAACGACGCTCGTTCGACGACGCCCTTTCCACCGAGGCCCGGAACGGGTTCAAACTCTTCCACATCGACGGCGACAACGACCCCGCCAAATCCAAGCCCAACGTCTGTGGCGACTGCCATCGCATGCCGTTTTGGACCAGCACCAAGACCCCCGGCACTGGCATGGACGCCCCCACTTGGCGCGGTGCCTACGATCGCTGGTTCACCCTGCCTCAGGGCCGGCTCAATATTATCGACTTCGACTTCTACCGCGGGGCCGCCGAGCGAGGTGCCCCCGAACGCACTATCTGGCAGTTCGCTTGGGGTGCTCGCAAACGCTTTGACCCGGTCTGGAACATGGTCCTCGAGGGCAGCACGGGCTTCTCCGGAGCCTTTGCCCGACAAGTGACTCTGGATCAGCGAACCGCCTCCGCTGCGTTCACATGGGGCCTCTTGGATGCCCTGGAAACGGCGGCTGCGGAGGGCGGCGTTGTGCTTCAGGGCGAGGGAGTTCAGATCACCGAAGGCCAACCGACGCCGATGGCGCTCGAATTCAAAGGGAACGCCAAAACCGGAAGCTATCTCGACCGCAATCATGCCGGAAAAACCTTCGCCCGATCCGATTTAATCGCGATGGCGGCGGGCGGGCAGTTCGTCGGCACATTCACTGCGCGTCTGGGCACTCAGGTTGACGTGGATCACCCGCAACCTGCTCTGTGGACGCTGGGTCCCATTCAAAAACAAAGCGGTCGCCAAGAGTTCCCGATCCTTTACCCCGGCTATCCACGCATGAAGCTCAGTGGCCGCCACTTCCGCGAGGACGCCCATTTGTTCGTCAATGGCCGACGCGTGGCGGGCTCCGTGATCTTGGAGCCCCGGGAGACGGTCGTCATTCAATTGGCGGCCTTGCCGATTTCCGGACTCCATTTGCTCCAAGTCCAAAACCCGGACGGACTCTTCAGCAACGAGTTCATTTTTCATGTCTTGGACAACAAGGCTTCGGCCGACGCATGGGCACGCCATCTGGACGACGCCCGTGGCAATCCTTCTGCCCTCCTACCATTGGCCATCGCTCGCGGGGATTTGGAGGCTGCCCAACGCCATATCGCCCACGGCGCAGGCGTGAACGAGCCAGATCCGAAAAGTGGTGCAGTCCCCCTGAGCGTCGCCGCCCTGCACGATCGCTTGGACTTGGCCCGTTATCTCATTGAGCACGGCGCCGACGTTTCAGCCGCCAATCGTGACGGCAACACGCCGCTCCATACGGCCGCATTCCTCGGACGAACGAAACTGGTGACACTCTTAATCGAGAACGGAGCGCGCCTCAGCCAGCGCAACCACCGCAAAGAATCGCCTGCCGATGTCGTGTCAGGACCTTGGAACCCCGGCCTCGAACAGTTCTACGGATTCATCGCAGCATCGGCCGACGCCCCCCTGGATCTGGGTTTCATCCGCCAGGAGAGACCTCGATTGGCCCAGCGTCTCCGCGAGCTGGCTGCGAAACCGGCCAAGGAATCCGCCCCCAGTCCGGTCGACAAGCCTTCCCGCCCATGACCCTTTCCGAGCACGAGGTCCTTCAAACACTCATGCAAGCGCGAGTGCGCATTTCAGCAGCCGCCTGGCTCATGGTCCACGATACGCATGCCGCCGAGGATATCTTTCAGAATGTCGCGGTGAAGGCCCTGACCCGGGACCTCTCGTTCGACGGCCGAAGCGCCCTTCTTTCGTGGGCGTTTATCACTGCCCGCCGCGAGGGCATTGATTGGCTCCGACGCCACCGGCGCGAGACTTCGGGTCTAGATCCAGAGATCATGGAACTGCTGATGCAAGAGTGGCAGTCCGAGGTGGTTCAGCCCGAGGGCTCCAAGATGAATGCCTTGCGCGAGTGCATGGAATCGTTGCCTGCGGAATCCCGCCGCCTTCTCAGGCTGCGCTACTTCGATGGGCACAATTGCGAAGAGGTCGCCCGCAGCATGGGCATCGGCCTCAACGCAATTTACAAACGCATCTCCCGGCTGCACGAGAGCCTCCGGCTCTGCATCGATGGAAAGCGGGACCGCTCCGGCCTCGATTTGAAGCCTGAAGCACCATGAACCCACTGGATTCCAACCTTGAACGGCTGGTGCGCCATGCGGAGGGGCAGCTGTCAGAAACCGAAGCGGATCAAGTCGTGGCCTCACTGCGCCACGATCCCGAATCCCGCCGGTTCCTGCGTGAAATGGCCGAACAAGCAGTGATGATTGCCGATCTGGAACGCGAGGCTCAAGGACGGCAGGCCTTGTTGCACGAGCACACCCCAGCCGCGCCAACGAAGAGGGGTATCGCTGGGTTACCGATCCCTCCGAGACGGTTCACCGCCGTGCTGACCGTCGCCGCCTCGATCGCAATCCTGCTGAGCGCGGCCCTGCTGTTTCGAAAATTCCAACACCGCGGCGAACTTGCGACCATCACCGCATTGGACGGAGCCATTCAATGGACAGGCGATGGCGGCCAGGTGGTGCGGAATCTCCAGGTTGGAACGAAACTGCAAGGTGGCATCATCGAGGGCATCGAGCCGCTCTCATGGTTCGAGTTGCAGTTCCCCGACGGCACCACCGTCGCGATCACCGGCAACTCGACGCTGACCTTTTCCGATCTCGGACAGAAACGGTTGCACCTCAAATCCGGGACCGCCTCTGCCCATGTGCGTCCCCAGCCCTCCGGCCGGCCCCTAATCATCCAGACCACCTCCGCACTCATGGAGGTGCTCGGAACCCAGTTCCTGATCGAGACGGATACTAGTGCAACCCGTCTTGACGTCAGCCAGGGAACGGTTCGCGTCAAACGCCTGAGCGACGGCGCCGAACTCGATGTCCCCACCCGTCATCGCGTCTTGGCCGCCGCCGACCACGAGCTCACCGTCGCTCCGGCTCTGGCACCGGTCGACCACTGGACCAGTCGCCTCCCACTCGGACCCGAACGCACGCTCGGCAAATGGTTGCCGCCCGCCGCAGGCCGCGACGCTGCGTTATTGGCCGTCCCGTTCACCACCCAGCTAGGGCGGACCATTTTCGCCGCCGCGACGCGGGTTTCCAAGTGGGATGACCCGCCCGTCCTGCTTCATCCGGACACCCATTTGCGCGTCCGCGGGCGGCTGGAGGTGTCGCGCACGGTGTACTTCGGCGTCCACCTGCGGGATGCTAGCGGCGCATTTGCCGGTCGCTTCCTGACGGCCCGCAGCCCCTACGAGTTTGGCGCTGGCGAAGTCTTCGATGTGACCCTTCCGATTCGAGACTTCATTTTGGACCCTGCCCTGAAACACATGTCGAAGAAGCTCCCGGCGCGCCCCTTCGAACTCACCGTCGAATCGGTTTTTTGTCACACTCTCACCCATCCTGCAGGACTGGAACTCTTCCATGTCTCCTGCAGGACTGGAACTCTTCCATGTCGAGGTGATCCCTCCCGCTGTCCCCTGATCCTGTTTTGTCCTCGGCGTCTGGTGGCATTCGCCGCAAATCCCGCCATCCTCGCTCGCGCGCTGAAAATTGCTGTCAGGATTCCCATTTCCCGTCCGTTGAACTTGAGCCAATGAAAATAAAGACACTCGCCACGTCCCTGTTGTTGCTGACTTTGCTGTCGGGGTGCGGCAATCCCACGCCCCCCAGCGCCAGCAAATCCGCCCCGCCGGCCATCAGCATCCAAGAAGCGGCCCGAACCGGAAACCTCGAGGCCATCCAACAGCACATTAAGGCCACCTCGAATTTGAACGAAAAAGCGCCCGACAGCGGGGGCAGCCCGTTGCACACGGCGGCGGTGTTCGGCCAACTGGAAGCGGTGCGAGCCTTGATTCAGGCGGGAGCCGATGTGAACGCCCGGAACAACGATGGGGCCACCCCCCTCCTCGTCGCCGCGTTCTTATGCCGCACCGAAATTGTGCAACACCTGTTGGCTCACGGCGCTGACAAACTCGCCAAAGACAACGCAGGAACAACGGCCCTAAATTCCGTCTCGGTACCCTTCGATCAAGTCAAAGGCATCTACGATTTCTTGCAGGCCGTTCTCGCTCCCGCGGG
>JAPLUH010000258.1 GCA_026397675.1 Verrucomicrobiota bacterium | reverse complement strand
AAAAGTCGGCCGAAAAGACCGCTAACTTGGCTCCGGTGCTGTCGGCGTTGCAGCAGTTTCATGCGGCCGAAGATCGCTACCCGACCCAGTTGCAGGAGTTGGTGCAGGCCGGGTTTTTGGCACGGGTACCGGAGGCGCCTTCTGGACAAGTCCTGCGCTATACTCCGACCGATGGGTCGGTGCGGTGGGTGGCACGGCCGACCCCGTAGGCTACGAGGTGGCGTTCAAGGCTGGCTGGCAGGCTAGAGCTCCTGGGTTTGACCCGATCGAGGCACGATGATCGGCGGTGGGCCTCAAGCCATTCCCGGACGACGGGTTGGGAATCTTTAGTCAGAGCGATTCAGTGGGGAGGGACGGGATGGCGTGGCCGATTCTTTGGCAAGGCGAGGCGCGAGCCATGCTGAGGCCCGTCACAAGCGACCAACGAGGTTCTTGCGGAAGAAGGCGGAGCCCGCATGACCGATCTGGCAGTAAACCGTTCCGGCTGAGACGGGGACCATCAAGGGGCTTCGAGATCGACCAACACCGGACGGTTTGAACGAGTGCCAGCGATGCGTTTCAGGTCGCTGGAGACGGCGGCAAACATCACTCGGTTGGTGTGTCCTTTGAAGCTACCGGCGATGGACGTGGCCCCATCCGCGATGCGGACTCGGTGCATGTTCTCGGCCGAAAACTCGATCACTAACAGTTGGTCTTCGTCGCGGTTCATCACGGCCACATGCAATGAGCGCCGCAATTGGATGGGTTGTTCGCGCGAGACGGATCCAGTTTTTAAATCATACCAGGTGTTGCGGTCTCCGGAGAGAGCGAGGACGCCGCCGGACTTGGCGGAGACCACCAAGTGGCTGGGGTTCATGCCGGGGATGGGTGACATGAAGTTGGTGGTGCCATTGGAGGCGTTCCAAGACATGAGCCGTTCATCCGCAATCCTCGCCGAGTGGAATCCACGGAGTTCCTCCCAGACGATGTTTCGAGTGTAGGCGAGCAGGGTCTGGCCATCTGGGGTGAAGGCCAAGGTGCCGACTCCGCATTGGGGTAACGTCCAGAGCACCTGGCCCGTGGTGAGGTCCCACACCATGAGCGTGGCGGCTTCGGAGGTCTGGCTAATGCCCACCGGCTTGACTACGGCACCGGCCGCAGCCAAGCGTTTGCCATCCGGCGAGAGGGCACAGACCAATTGGGAACCGAGTGTCGAGGAGGCGATGAGCGGTTCTTTTAGGCGGAGGGTGTGGCGCAGGGAATGATCTGCCATCGACCAGACTTTGAGCAGCCCGGAGGTGCCGCTACCGCTGACCAGGGTTTTGCTGTCATCGGAAAACTGCATCCAGTTGACCGTGGCTGCGTGGTCTCCGAGGACCGAATCGCGGCGGCCATCTCGGGTTCGCCACAAGACCACCGATCCGCCCGAAGGGGGCTGGTTGGTGTTGGCGGCATCGCGGCGCGCTTGTGAGCCGCCGGCGATCCATTGGCCGTCGGGGGACTGGGCGTAGGAGAAGAAGAGGGTGTCGTTGGTGCCGGTCTCCAATGGGGTGAACTTGGCGGCCGAGGCCGACCCGCTCAGCAGGAGTCCCAACCCGACAATCTGCCACAGACGCTTCATGGTTCTGACGGTAGGACTCCGCCCGGCGTTTCGGCCAATCGAAAGATGCGGGTTGTCTGAGGAAATGCGTCGCGACAAAAAGGCCCGAAGATCGAGGGTTCGATCTCCGGGCCTAGAGAGAATGGGCGGTTTCGAGGTCGAAACGGCCTATTAATGGGGTTCAGCGTGACTTGGGCAGGGCGCTGCGGCCGGCGTACACGGCGTTCCTGCCGAGCATTTGCTCGATGCGCAGGAGTTGGTTGTACTTGGCGGTGCGATCGGTGCGGCTGAGTGAGCCGGTCTTGATCTGGCCGCAGTTCGTGGCGACGGCGATGTCGGCGATGGTGCTGTCTTCGGTCTCGCCGGAACGATGGGACAGAACAGCGGTGTAGTTGTTCTTCTGGGCGAGTTCGACGGCGTCGAGGGTCTCGGTGAGGGTGCCGATCTGGTTGACCTTCACGAGGATGGAGTTGGCGGTGCCGGTCTCGATGCCCTTGCGGAGGAACTTGACGTTGGTGACGAAGAGATCATCACCCACGAGCTGGGTCTTGCTGCCGAGCTTGTCGGTGAGTTTCTTCCAGGTCTTCCAGTCGCCTTCGGCGCAACCGTCTTCGATCGAGACGATGGGGTACTTGGCGCAGAGGCGGGCGTAGAATTCGACCATCTCGTCACCGCTGAGCTTCTGGCCGCTGCTCTTCTTGAAGACGTAGGTTTCGTTGCCGGTATAGAACTCGGAGGCGGCGACGTCGAGGGCCAGGAAGATGTCCTTGCCCAGTTTGTAGCCGGCGTCTTTGACGGCGGCGGCGATGGCGTCGAGGGCCGCGTCGGCGCTCTCGAGTTTCGGGGCGAATCCGCCTTCGTCACCGACGGCGGTGCTCAGGCCCTTTTTCTTCAAGACGGCCTTGAGGGAGTGGAAGATTTCGGTAATGGCGCGGAGTCCTTCGCTGAAGGTTTCGAAGCCATGGGGCATGACCATGAATTCCTGGAAGTCGATGGGGGCGTCGGAGTGGGCGCCGCCGTTGATGACGTTGGCCATGGGCACCGGCAGGACTTTGGCGTTGGGCCCACCGAGGTACTTGAAGAGGGGCTGGCCGAGGGTTGCGGCGGCGGCTTTGGCGTTGGCCAGGGAGACTGCGAGGATGGCGTTGGCGCCTAGCTTGGATTTGGTCTCGGTGCCGTCGAGCTCGAGCATGATCTTGTCGACCGTGAGTTGGTCGAAGGCGTCGACTCCGGCGAGGACCGGGGCGATTTTGTCGGTCACGTTCTTGACGGCCTTGGTGACACCCTTTCCGAGGTAGCGCTTTTTGTCGCCGTCGCGCAGTTCGATGGCTTCGTGCTCGCCGGTGCTGGCGCCGGAGGGGACTGCGGCGCGGCCGACGGCACCGGAATCGAGGAGGACATCAACCTCGACGGTGGGATTGCCACGGGAGTCCAGGATCTCGCGGGCTTGGATATCAACGATATTGCTCATGTACGTGTTCAGGATTCGTTCCGAAAGGCAGAGGGAACCGCACACGCTCACGAGCGTCAAGGAAGCCCGCGCTTTGTTGCAATCGCCTTGCTGCTGGCAAAAGGGGTCGGTCCAACCTATTTACACAAAAGGTGCCAGTCTTTACTGTTTTATAGATTCTTTGTGGCTGATGAATTGGGGGGTGAACACCCAAGAGCCGATCCCACAGAAATCGTTCCGTCGATCATCATTCGACCGATCGGCGGAGTCGCTCCAAGTGAACAAGAGCTTCCGGTGCCTCCTTCAATTCCACCAGCGGCTTAAGTTCCTTAAGGATATAATCCCAATCCAAACGGTCACCTTGGCGGACCAGCACATTTTCGATGTCCATCCAGTCTTTGGAACGACCGGCAAAGGCCTTCAGCACCACAAGGTCGTCGGCTTGGCACACTTGGAGCGAAATACCGGGCAAAAACTCCCGCAATACAGCTCTCCGACACAACAATTCCTCAAACGGAAACCCTGCCAACGCCACATCAATGGGAATGCCTTCCGACGTTTTCAGAAGGATCACCCGACGTTCCTCGGCAAACTCGGCAGCGTCTGGAATTCGCGGTGCAAACCTCGAAAGAAACGCCTGAATCACCGGGGTTTCGTTCCCAAAGCCGCAGAAGAGCATGAGCTCCACGTCTTCGGTGACGCGAGGTTCACCCCAGCACTAAACCGCCACCCCGCCAATGAATGCGAAGGGAAAACCTCGTTCACGGCAAAGCTCTTGGGCGGCAACGGCCGCATTTATCCATGCAAAGCCGGTCTGCATTTGAGGAAGAACGCTTGCTGAGCCACAAGTCCTGATGACAACCGGGGACGTCCCATGTGGCGGGCCGATTCGAATGCTCCAGCCAACCGTTGCAACGACTCCACGGTGTCGGTTTTACGGAGCGCCTCACGACGCAACTCATCCATGATCGCGCCGGTTTCGGCCCAGGATCGAACCCACCGTTTGCCGAGCGCGACCTGCTCGGGAGTCCAGTTGGACAGTGGGTTTGGCTCACTCATTGCATGAAACTCTAGGGTTCTGATGCGTGAAATCCAAGCTCTCGATCCGATCGTCGATCCGGCCGGATCAGACGATTGGACTCCTTGCGCACCCGCCGCCCCGGCAGTGCCGAAGGCTCCTGCGGCCCCGGCCACCCCAGCTGCCGCCCAAGCGCTAAAGCTTACCGACGCGGCGGCGCGTCTTGGCGAGGCCCTATGCGGCGTTCCTACAGAACGCAATCCTTCCACCCCCCATACCCGGGGTTGCACCCCGGGCTGGTATGCCGTGCCCCGTTGGGGCACCCACTTGAATCGTCGACAGCCTTATCTCGCCCAGTTGAGGCAACCCCAATGAATTATCAACGGCCTTATCTCGGCTCGTTGAGGCACTGCTCTCTGCTGTCTGGGGACAGGCTGTGTGTGCGGGGAGGGGCAGGTTTAAGGGACAGGCTGCTGGGAGTGGGCGGATCGCGGGTTGGGCTCCGCGGGATCGAGCCTGCGCTCGCAGGGAGGCTCGGGGGGAGGGCATTGCTTTCGCGCTGTGCGCGAGGGGGTTGGGTGATCGCCTCCAATGCTCGCTTCGGCTCGGTCCCGCTGCTGCCTGGGGACAGGCTTGTGTTGGGAGGCCGCGGGGAGGGACAGGCTGCTGGGAGGGACAGGCTGCTGGGAATAGGGGGCTTTTCGTTGAGATACTAATAGCTGGGGCGGGCTGCTGGCTTCAGTTCGGGCTCTGCTGGGGTTGGTGAGGTGCGGCTTCCCGAGGCGTCAGTCGTTGGGAAACTGCCCGGCCCGGCTTGACCTGAGGCCTGTTTTCCCGGACACCGGGTGCGGTGAGGAACATCGTCTATTTTGATCTCGAGACGCAGAAGTCGGCCGACGAGGTGGGGGGGTGGTCAAATATCCGGGATA
>JAPLUH010000107.1 GCA_026397675.1 Verrucomicrobiota bacterium | reverse complement strand
AGACCATCGGCCTGGGCTTTGAGCAGCGCTGTGAGCACGCGCTTGTAGTCGCGGGGCATTACCTTGATGAACTTCGCTTGCGTGGTGCTCCAGTCCTTCAGGATGGAGGCGGCCCGAGTGCTCTTGGTGTTGATCGCGTGGTTTTGGAGCATCTCTTGGAGCACTGCGTTATCGGACTCTTCTAGCTTCTCCAAGGCGACCATTTGCATGTTGCACTTGGAGGGGAAGTCGCCGGCCTCGTCGTAGATATAGGCAACGCCACCGGACATGCCGGCTGCGAAATTGCGGCCGGTCGGTCCGAGAATGACCACCGATCCGCCGGTCATGTACTCGCAGCCATGGTCACCCACGGCTTCGACGACGGCCTTGACGCCGGAATTGCGGACGCCAAATCGCTCACCGGCCATGCCGCGGATGAAGACTTCACCCTCGGTCGCGCCATACAACGCAACGTTGCCGACGATCATGTTCTCTTCCGGTGCAAAGGTGCTGGCTGCCGGCGGATACAAGATGAGTTTGCCGCCGCTCAGGCCCTTACCAAAGTAGTCGTTGGCATCGCCCTCGAGCGTGAAGGACATGCCCTTGGGCATGAACGCGCCGAAACTCTGACCAGCACTGCCTTGGAAGGTGATTTGGATGGTGTCTTCTGGCAGTCCGGCCGCACCGCGTTGGCGGGTCAACTCGCTGCCAGTGATGGTTCCAACCACGCGGTTGACGTTGCGAATGGGAAGGGTCGCTTTGACCTTCTCTCCTCGCTCGATGGCGGGTAGGCACAATGGCAGGAGCTGGGTGATATCCAGCGATTTGTCGATGCCGTGATCTTGGATCATCTGGCAGTAACGTCCGACTTCGGGCCCGGCCTCCGGCTGATAGAGGATCTTGCTGAAGTCTACCCCCTTGGCCTTCCAGTGCTCGATGGCCTTCCGGGGCTCGAGCCGGTCGGTGCGGCCCACCATCTCGGTGATGGAGCGGAAACCGAGTTGCGCCATTATCTCGCGAACTTCCTGAGCAATGAAGCGCATGAAGTTGATCGCATGCTCCGGTTCGCCGGTGAAGCGCTTGCGCAGTTCAGGGTCTTGAGTGGCGACGCCCACAGGACACGTGTTCAGGTGACACACGCGCATCATGATGCAGCCCAGTGATACCAGGGGCGCGGTGGCAAATCCGAACTCCTCGGCACCCAGCAGCGCAGCGATGACCACGTCGCGGCCGGTTTTCAGTTGACCGTCGGTCTCGACCACGATGCGCGAGCGCAAGTTGTTGAGCACTAGGGTCTGGTGAGTTTCGGCCAAGCCGAGTTCCCAAGGAATGCCCGCGTGCTTGGTGGAGGTCTGGGGAGAAGCACCCGTGCCGCCATCGTAACCCGAGATGAGCACCACATCGGCATGCGCCTTGGCCACGCCGGCGGCGATGGTGCCGACGCCCACCTCGGACACCAGCTTGACGCTGATCCGGGCGTGGATGTTGGCGTTCTTCAAATCGTGGATGAGCTCGGCCAGATCCTCGATGGAATAGATGTCGTGGTGCGGCGGCGGGGAAATCAGACCGACACCCGGGGTCGAGTGACGGGTCTTGGCCACCCATGGGTACACCTTGGTGCCTGGCAACTGGCCGCCCTCACCGGGCTTGGCGCCCTGGGCCATCTTGATCTGGAGTTCTTGGGCATTGACCAGATATTGGCTGGTCACACCAAAGCGCCCGGATGCCACTTGCTTGATGGCGGAATTCTTGGAGTCGCCGTTGGGCAGGGGAATAAAACGTTCCGGATCTTCGCCGCCCTCGCCGGTGTTGGATTTGCCGCCCAGACGGTTCATGGCGATGGCCAGGGTCTCATGGGCCTCCTGGGAGATGGATCCATAGCTCATCGCGCCGGTCTTGAACCGCTTCACGATGGACTCGACCGATTCCACCTCTTCGATGGGGATGGGGCTCGACGACTTGAAGTCGAGGAGTCCTCGCAGTGTGGCCCAATGCTTGAACTGCTCATTGACCGACTTGGAGTAGTCTTGGAAGGCCTTGTAGTCGCCGGAGCGCACCGCCTTCTGGAGCTTGTGGACCGTGTCGGGATTGAACAGGTGGTACTCGCCATCGCGACGCCACTGATACCGGCCACCGACATCGAGCGTGGGGTTCTGCGACTTCCGGTCGGGGAAGGCGGTCCGGTGACGAATTTCGATGTCGCGGGCGATCTCCTCCATGCCGACGCCTTCTACGCGGGTCGGTGTCCAGGTGAAGTAGCGATCTACGACGGCCTCGTTGATGCCGACCGCCTCGAAGATTTGGGCGCCGCGGTAGGACTGGATGGTTGAGATACCCATCTTGGAGGCTACTTTGATGACGCCCTTGACCGCGGACTTGACGAAGTTCTTGTGGGCGGTTTTGGAGTCGACGTTAGTGAGCAACCCCTGATGGATCATGTCGTCGATCGACTCGAAGGCCAGATACGGATTAATCGCTCCGCACCCGTAGCCGATGAGCAGCGAGAAGTGATGAACCTCGCGCGGTTCACCGGATTCGAGAACCAGTCCGACGCGGTTGCGGTCGCCTTCGCGAATCAAGTGATGGTGGAGGCCGCTGACAGCCAGCAATGCCGGGATGGCCGCGCTCTTGGCGCTGAGTCCGCGGTCGGACAGGATTAGAATATTGACCCCGTCGTTGATGGCCTTGGAGGCCGCCTTGAAGAGGTCTTTCAGGGCCTTCTCAAGTCCCTTGGAGCCCTTATCCACCTTGTAAAGGATGGGGAGCGTGAGCGACTTGTAGCCCGACTGATTGATGCTCTTGAGCTTGGCCAGTTCTTCGTTAGTCAGCACCGGCGACTTCAGCTCGATGAGGTGGCAGCTCTCCGCTGACGGGGTGAGCAGGTTCTTTTCGGAGCCGATGGTGGTGATCGCGCTGGTAACAATCTCTTCGCGGATACAGTCGATCGGAGGATTGGTGACCTGCGCGAAGAGCTGGTGGAAGTAGTTGTAGAGCAGCTGCGAGTGGTTGGACAACACCGCCAAGGGCGTGTCGGTTCCCATCGAGCCGATGGCTTCAACGCCGTCGCGGGCCATGGGTACCAGCAGCATCTTTAGGTCTTCGAAAGAATAACCAAAGGCCTGTTGGCGTTGCAAAACCGAGGAGTGGCCGGGCTCGGGCAAGTGCTCCGGGTCGGGCAACGAGGACAACTCGATCAAGTGCTGGTTAAGCCACTGACGGTAGGGTTGTTCAATGGCGATTTGTTCCTTGATCTCGGCATCATCCACGATCCGGCCCAGGGCCGTGTCGATGTAGAACATGCGGCCGGGTTGGAGACGGCCTTTATGGGCGATGTTCTCCGGAGCGATATCGAGCACGCCGACCTCTGAGGCCATGATGACCTGGTCGTCCTTCGTGACGTAATAGCGCGACGGGCGCAGGCCGTTGCGGTCCAGAGACGCTCCGATGCGCACACCGTCGGTGAAGGCCACGCAGGCAGGGCCATCCCACGGTTCCATCAGGCAGGAGTGGTACTCGTAGAACGCCTTCTTCTCGTCGCTCATCGACTCATGATTGGCCCAGGGTTCTGGGATCATCATCATCATCGCGTGCGGCAAGGAGCGGCCGGCCAGTACTAGCAATTCCAGTACGTTGTCGAACATGGCCGAGTCGCTGCCGTCAGGGTCGACGATAGGCAGGATCTTCTGGATGTCGTCACCGAAGGCGTCGGACTGGAACAGAGCCTCGCGGGCCCGCATCCAGTTGATGTTGCCGCGCAGCGTGTTGATCTCGCCGTGGTGAGCGATGTATCGGGAGGGGTGCGAACGGGCCCAACTCGGGCACGTGTTGGTGCTGAAGCGCGAGTGGACCAGTGCCAGACCCGACTTCATGTCTGGGTTCTTGAGGTCTAGGAAGTACTTGTCGACCTGTTCGGTCATCAGCATTCCTTTGTACACGAGGGTGCGGCAGGAAAGGCTGCAAATGTACCAGTACCCGGCGCCGTCCTTGGTGGAGCAACGAATCTCGGAGTACGAGCGCTTGCGGATGACGTAGAGTTTCCGTTCGAAGGCTAAGTCGTCGTTGAGTTCCGGGTTCTTGCCGATGAAGACCTGTCGGACATGGGGTTCCGAAGACTTCGCAGTCTCGCCGAGCGAGCTGTTGTCAGTTGGCACGGTGCGCCA
>JAPLUH010000325.1 GCA_026397675.1 Verrucomicrobiota bacterium | reverse complement strand
CCTCAAGGATCATCCGATCCGAGAAGGTGCCCGAATCGCCTTCATCGGCATTGCACACGATGTACTTCTGCTCGGCGCGGGCATTGAGGACGGTCCTCCACTTGATGCCGGCCGGAAACGCTGCGCCGCCGCGCCCGCGCAGGCCAGACTGGGAAATCTCTTCGACGAGATCTCCGGGTTCAGCCTGAAGTGCCGCACGCAACCCACGTCCCCCGCCATGGGCCTCGTAGTCGGAGATACTCAGAGGATCGGTGATGCCAACGCGGCTAAAGGTGAGCCGCTCCTGTCTGGCGAGATAAGGAATGGATTCGGGGGCACCGAGTCGCAAACGATGAGAGCCCCCCTGAAGAAACTGGGCATCGAACAGAGACGGGACATCCTGCGCTTCGACGGGTCCGTAGCCGATACGTCCCTCGTTGGTGACGACTTCAACGAAGGGTTCGAGCCAAAACAGGCCGCGCGAGCCATTGCGGATCAGACGGATGGAAATCCCGCGTTCGGCGGCGATCTTAGAAATGGCCTGCGCCGTGGCGTTGGCACCGAGGCCAATCGCGGCCGAATCGTTGGGGACGTAGACGGTGACACTCATGGATTTCCTCCTGCGTTGGCCCGCAACTCCTGGATCCAGCGATCCAGCTTTTCTGAGGTCACACGCCCTCGAACTTCACCATCGACCAGCAAGGAAGGAGCACAGGCGCAATTTCCGAGACAATAGACGGGTTCCAACGTGACGGCGCCATCGGTGGACGTTTCATGGAAAGTCAGGCCGTGCCGTTTTTGAAGGTGGGTTTCCAGGGCGTCACAACCCATGGCTTGGCAGGCCTCAGCCCGACAGAGGCGCAAGATGTGGCGACCGGGCGGCACGGTGCGGAAGTCGTGATAGAAACTCAGCACGCCATGAACCTCTGCCTGCGACAGGTTTAGGGCATCGGCGAGCCGGGGCACCGCGGTGCTGGGAACATAACCCAGGAGGTCCTGGATCCCGTGCAGCATCGGGAGCAAGGCTCCAGCCACGGAGCGATTGGCAGCGATCACCGAGTCAATCGTTGCCAATAGGTCCTGAGTCCCGAGCACTGTCGGCGATGTGTTGGCTTGAAGCCGTGATTCCATCTGGTGGGGTTCTGTTTGCGAATAGTCGCCGCACAGGGCCTGAGGTTCAAGGTCTGAGGTTTAAGCCAACTCTCTCAAAAAAACCCTCGGCCATCCGGATAAACTGCGTTCGTCGTTTCCTCATCACTCTTGGGAATTTGCCGACACGCGTCGCCCGGAAACGACAGAGGCAACGGCGCGCTGAATCCAAGATCGACCTCTTATACCGACAGGAGGCCCCGCTTTCAGCACACCGTCGCCCTCGAGCTTTGGTAAACCCCATCCAGGGACCCAGATCCACTGATCATCCGGGGCACTATTCAAAGCCTCAGATTGAAGCCTGAATTGCCCCGGCACCCATACCGCCCCATTCAGCCCCATTCAGCCCATAACCAACCGACGCATCTGCCGGACGGATGAGATCAACCCAATCAACTCATCTTTGAGCTGCAAGCGACTGTGCTTCAACTGCTGTGTCCGCGCGTCCGAAGCCGGCTCCAACTCGGTTTCAATCCGAACAATTTCATTGTCCACTGTTTGGTATCGGTCCAGCAGGTGCTTGAAGTGGGCGTTGCTCAATTTCAGCGCATGAATGGTTTCCTTGAACTGGGGGAAATCGAGGACGAGGGAGTGGTTCAGGACGGAGTGCATAATAATAGGTTGGTGTTTTTTTGCGCCCGGTCTGGAACTTTTTTGGAACCAGCGATTATGGCCACTGGAAGATCTGCCGACGGGGTTCGCTGGACATAAACTCCCTGAACTCGATTTTTAGGGCTCGCCCCCCTTTGTCGGGAGGCGGACAAACCTTGTCCAGCCCACCGACCCATTTCATCGACACCCTGCGCTGACGACTCACTTACCGAGGCAAAACTGGCTGAAGATGGAGTCCAGCAAATCGTCGACGGAGGTCTTGCCGACCACCTCTCCTAAGGCCGTTAGGGCCACCCTCAGTTCAAAGGCCACCAACTCCAGGGTTTGCTGGCTCTCCAGCCCCGAACACGTCTGGAGGACCGCCTCCCGAGCCCGCTCCAGCACGCGCTGATGGCGGACTCCAATGGCCACTCCATCGTCTCCGCTACCGCCGATACTCTTGGAGATCAATTGTTCTTCGATGGCCCGCTCCAGGTCGTCCAAGCCGACTCCGGTCCGGCAACTCACCGGGACCGAGCCCGGGTGAACCTGCGCCCCAGGCAGGTCGCATTTGTTGGAAACGCAAATGCGGCCTTTGCCCGCCCACGCCGCCACCAGTGCCTCCTCCTCGATGGACCACGGCACCGACGCGTCGACGATGTGCAAGATCAACTCCGCCTCCGCGGCCGCCTCGCGACTTCGCCGGATCCCCTCCCGTTCCACCGCATCCTCCGATTCCCGAAGGCCAGCGGTATCCACCAGGACCAGCGGAATGCCCCGAACCTGAGCCACTTCTTCCAAAGTGTCCCGGGTTGTTCCTGCCACCGGAGAGACGATCGCTCGCTCGTGTCCCAACAGGCGATTGAGCAACGACGATTTGCCCGCATTGGGTCGCCCTACCAAGGCCGTGCGAACCCCCTGCCGCAAGAAACGTCCCTCGCGCGCCGTGCGCAGCAACGCGTCGATTCCGTCCAGTGCCGACCGGAGCTTCGACGTCAGTACAGCGGTCGTGTCCGGGGAGATGTCTTCATCCGGAAAATCGATATGGGCCTCGATATGCGCGAGGACGCCCATGAGGGAATCGCGCAAAACTTCGATGCGGCGCGACAACGCTCCGGCCAATTGCGCACGGGCGGTGCCCAGGGCGCGGTCGGTCTGGGCGTGGATCAGGTCGGCGACCGCCTCGGCCTGAGCGAGATCCATGCGCCCATTGAGGAAGGCCCTGGCGGTAAACTCCCCCGGCTCGGCCGGGCGAGCGCCTGCGGCCAACACGGTCTCCAAGACACGACGAGTCAGAAGGATTCCGCCATGGCAGGCGATCTCCACCGTGTCCTCGCCCGTGAAGGACTTGGCCCCACGGAAGACCGTGAGCACGGCTTCATCCACGCGTATTCCCTGGCGGTGGACTTCCCCGAGAATGGCCATCCGCGGCGTGAACGAGGAGGGCAATCGACCGCTGGCCGACCTCAGACATCGGTCGGCCACGCTCAAAGCCTCCCTTCCTGAGAGGCGCAGGACGGCCAGTCCTCCGGTCCCTGGAGGGGTCGCCACGGCTGCGATGGTGTCGGAAGGATTCACAAAAACAGCTCAACCTCAGACGTGACCGCAATTGCCTTGAGCATTCTCCGCATCGCGCCCCTGGAGCCAGAAGCGAGCCTTCTCGTAGCTGCGCTTGTGGAGGTAATGCAGCAAGTCGGGCGAGGTTCCCGGAGGCAACGCGTGGGTGAGTTCACTCAAACGCTTCACGATGGGCAGCACACTTTCCGGTTGGCCCGTCGTTCCCGCGGTAGCCACATTCTCCAAGCGAACCAACGCCTCCAAGATCTCCGATTCCAATGCCGTCATGTGCCGCACAATGTGCTGCCAACGACTCCCCGGGGTCAAATCACGACCGTCATGGATTATCCCCCGCCCAAGATGCACCTGAATCGAGGATATTGGAATTGCCCAGCGATGGCATTGCCGGGGGATTGTTTCAAATCGGCCGCCGCCAACCAATGAAGGTCAGTCCGGAGAACTCACAGGGCTGAGGATCGCCTGATACACCGTCAGACCATCGGCACCCGATTCGTCGGCCTTGGGCACCGGGAACCACGTCATACCCGCAAAAGGACTCCGGCGCTCGACGGTCGTCCAGCTCCTCAGATCGTGGGAGACCCGAAGGACCGCTTTGGTCTCCAGACTCCAGGGACCGCTGACTCGGACACGGTCGCCCGAGGCGCGCTGCACCCACTCGATGAGCACCGGCGGAGGCGTGTCTCGAACACTCAAGCAAACTTCGTCCTCGGAAGGCACCACCTGCCAGTGCAACCCAGCCTCGAGCGGAGGCAATACGAGCCGTTCAAACCAACCGTTGAGGCTGTCAGCTTTAACCAGCCTCAATACCGCCCCGCGGGAAAGCCGGACACCGTCTGCCAAGACGACTTCCAGGGTGCCGCGCAAGTTCAATGGGCCTGTCACCTGCAAGGCCGTCTCGGCCTCGACGGTGGTTTCGCGAACCCGTACTTGAAGGGTCCCTTTAGAGGTCTGGGTCCATTCTCCGCGAACTCGCCCCGGCTGCTCTTGATCAACCACCGCCAGAGCGCCATTGGTGAGGTGTCCCGATAAAATACCCGCCGCGATCAAGGTTCCGCCCTCAAGACTCAGCCCCTGGGACAAGCCCAATTCGCCGCCTTCGACCTGGAGTATACCTGCCGTCTGGACCAACGGCGCAGAGACTTGGAGCCGCCCACCGAATGGCAGACGGATCTTGCCCCGATTGGTGAGTGATTCCCCCGAGGTGGCCCATTGGGCAAAACCTTGAACGTCGAGCAACCCCTCTACGGCCAAGGGTCCGCGGATCTCAGAGAGGCCGGCCCCGGGCTTCACCCGCAAAATACCCCGCGGCGCGAGCGTCATTCCTGAATTGGGCAATTGCAGCAACGCACCAGGGCTTCCGGAGGCAGCAACCAACTCCACCAATCCTTCGATCGGGGTCACCGTGTTGAGAAGCAGGCTGCTGGGACCAAAGGTATCGTCTGAGGCTACGACGATGGACAAGTCGCCTGGAAAACGTCCCTCAAGAGACGATCCTTGGGCCGCAAACCGGAGAGTTAGTTCTTGGGTCGTCTCGGACGCGACCTCCGCCGAGGCTGCAACCAACAAGGGTCGGGCGAACACGTGGCCTCCCTCGTAAATAAAACGACTTTGGTTATAGAATTCAAACCGGCTCGAGGGTCCGGCCACACGAATCTCCCCGGAAACCTGCCGAAAACGAGCACCCTTGCCGGTGATCGCCAGCCCCATGTAATGAGCGGCCTCGATGACACCCCGGTTGACCCACTCGGCCCCATCCCGTCTGAAGAGGAGCACCGACTTGAGGGAAACCAACCCTTCGTTCACCAGATCGCCGTTGATGAACCGGGAACCACCCGGGCCATATTGCACGAGAATCTCTCCGGTGGTGCCCACGTCAATTCGCCCTGAACTGAGATTAATGCCCACCGACTGAGGCTCGTCCGGGGCTTCGATCCGAAGCCGTCCATCAACACGAAGTCCGGCCGTGGGTTCATTCCCGTCGTAGCCCTGAATCCAACGGAATCCGCCTTCAGGAATGTCATCGATCGCGTGAACCCTTCCACACACGCCACCAAAGATCAGCGCACACAGGATTAGAATAGACCGCGTCTGGTTATAAGCCCCACTCAGATAGAGAAGTCGCCCCATAGCAGGCAAATTGGGTTTCATTGACAGTGACAATTGTAACATCTAAGCCGATCTATTGATCAAAATAAACACCTTCGGTCAGTCAGCACACCCATCCAAATCCAAG
>JAPLUH010000417.1 GCA_026397675.1 Verrucomicrobiota bacterium | reverse complement strand
CGACGAACGAGGACACAGCAACGGATCTGCGGCAGGATGCTCGCGTTTCCCGAACCCATGACCGAAATCCATATCCGACGGGCCGTCCGGGCTGACTGCTCCGGCATCTTGGACATCTACAACGATGCCGTGCTCAAGACGACGGCAACCTACGATTATGAGCCGCGTCCGTTGGAACACCGGTTGGCTTGGTTCGAGGACCACCAGCGCACCGGGCACGCCATCTTCGTGGCCGAGGCGGGCGGTGGGCGCATCGTGGGTTGGAGCGCTCTGAACCGGTACCACGACCGGATGGGTTTCCGGTTCACGGCCGAGAATTCAATTTACGTGGCCGAAGAATCTCGAGGGCAGGGGTTGGGGGCTCGTCTGCTGGAACCGTTAATTCCCGCCGCGGCGGAGATCGGTATCCGGGCGATCCTGGCGGCGATTGATGCTCAGAATACCGCGAGCCTGAAACTCCATGCGCGCTTCGGGTTCGAGCAGGTGGGGCTCTTTAAGCGGGTGGGATTCAAGTTCGACCGCTGGCTCGATGTCGCCTACATGGAGCGCTGGGTTTGATCGGCGCGGGTTAGTGGGCAAGTGGGTCTCGTCTCGAGGGGCTCCGCCCTGGGCAATAGTGGCGATACCCGCGCTTGAGGAGAGGGTTCTCTGGAGATCGCTTTTTTGATGCGACCCATTAGACTTCGCGGCGATGGGCAAACCGATCCGCATTTCCTACGCGTTCATGGCCGTGCTGCTGGTCTTGGTGGGGGTGCTTCAGTTGGCGACCCCGCTGATCACCGCCTTATTTGCCTACTTTGCCCTCAACTTGCTGTCACTGAACCGGAGCCGGTGGGTTGGACTGACGCTGTTCCTTCTCCTTTTGAGCGCACTCGGAGTCGGCTTCTACAGTTTCGTTAAACACGCCTACGTCGTTTTGCCCCAGATCGCAGAGAAAACGATCCCGGCGGTCGTGGAGTTTGCACAGAAGATCGGCTTAGAACTGCCGTTCACGGATTTGGCGAGCCTGAAGGTCACCGCGCTCGACATGGTGAAGGCCAAGCTCGCCAACCTGGGTCAGTACGCTCGAATTCTGGCGGTTGAGGCAGTATCGCTGCTCATCGGCCTCGTGGTCTCCATTAGTCTCTTCCTGAGTCTCAAACTCGATTTCGGGGCTGAACCCGAGGCCGGAGACGACAATTTGTATACGGCCGTCGGGCGCGAGATCGCAGAGCGTTTCCG
The DNA here is from genome assembly GCA_026397675.1 of Verrucomicrobiota bacterium. Classification (GTDB taxonomy): domain Bacteria; phylum Verrucomicrobiota; class Verrucomicrobiia; order Limisphaerales; family UBA9464; genus SXXZ01. The sequence goes on along the minus strand of JAPLUH010000417.1, from coordinate 660 downwards.
GGGGCTTTACGACAGTTTCTCGAAGGTGATGGGAGCCCAGATGCTCATCTCGACAATTAACACCACCTTCACAGCCGGGTTCCTCATTTGGAACGGTTATCCCTTTGTCACCGTCGTCATCGGCCTGACCTTCCTCTTCGGCATGCTACCCATCGTGGGCAACCTTCTGAGCAACACCCTCATCGTGGGTATTGGCCTGACCATTAGCCCCAACATGGCCTTGGCGGCGCTGATGTTCTTGGTGGTCCTCCACAAGGGCGAATACTTCCTGAACTCCAAGATCATTGGTGACCGGATACGCAATCCTATGTGGCTGACCCTGCTGGGCCTGGTCATCGGGGAGAAGCTCATGGGTATCCCCGGAATGATCCTCGCTCCGGTGATTCTCCACTTCGTGAAGGTGGAGGTCTCCCGCAACAAATTTATACCCCAGACCCCTCCCGCATTCTGAGCGCCGGGCTCCGATGGGCCGGTCGGTACTCGGGATCTCCGCTGGAACGGTTGAGTTGGATCCGTCGTTCCGACTTAGTTGATTTTGCGAAGAACCTGATCAGCTCCGAGTGAAACCACGTGGGGATTGCGGTCTTCCTGAAAGCAAACTGGGATATCGCCGGCCAATTCTTGTTGGGCCAGCAGTCGGCGTCCGTTGCGAGCGCATCG
>JAPLUH010000550.1 GCA_026397675.1 Verrucomicrobiota bacterium | reverse complement strand
GGAATCCTCGGTCAAATCGCGCCGCCCGTCGCCCAATCCCGCCAAGGACGCCACACCCGGCAAACCGGGCACCTCGAGAAACAGGCACACATCCGAGCCCTGAGAAAACGCCAGACCCTCCAGACTAAAATACAAGTGGGTGTTGTCCATCATCACCCGAAGCCGACCCAAATTGCTGGAGCGCCCGGTGAGCGACCCAATGGCCGGTGCTCGCGACATGCCATGGGCTTCCCATGATGGCGTTTGCGGAGGCAAATCCACCTCCGGAGTCCCCATCGCAGCAGCGACCACAAGCGCCGTCTCGGGCCGACGCCGGATCACCGATTGATCCTCCACATTCCCCTCCTGGTTCACGCAGCGGACGGTCAACATATCGCCCTCAAAGCGCAGTTGAGTGAAGTGATACGTCACCCGAAAGGCCGACTGGAAAGCCGACGCCGCACGGAGCCCGTACGGGAGCGCCCCGCCACCGCCGGTGATGATTGACGTCATGCCCTCGACGGGAATGAGTCGTTCGTAATTGTGGTCATGCCCAGAAAGATACAATTGAACCCCATGCCGTTGGGCGATCGGCAGCAGCACCTCGGCAAATTCCCCGCCATCCGGACGCCCGTTGTAATTGGAGTCATCGATCCGGTGGGCTGAGGAGGTTTCCCACGGAATATGAGCCAAGACCACCTTCCAAGGCTTCTGCGAGGCGGCCAGGTCCTGATCGAGCCATCGCGCCTGCGGACTGTTGGTGCGCATTTGGTATTGGCTCAAGAAGGGTTGAAACAACACTGCGAAGTGCACATCGCCTGCGTCGAAGGAATAATACGCCTGGGGCACCGTGTTTTCGGTCCCATGCTCCCCACCGGGAGTGTCATTGGTGGGTGACCCAAAGACCTCCACCAGCGGCGCAAAGCCGTAGTATAAATCATGATTTCCCCACGTGAACGCTGAAGCACGAGTCCGCATCCAGGGCCGTTGCACGCTCAAGAATCGTAGGTCTGCTAAGACCGGAGAGAAACCCGGGTACACCATATCGCCGGCATGCAGGACCAAGTCGGCCTCGGACCGCATCATCTGGGCGACGACGGCGTGCGGGGCAAAGTCTCCCCAACCGGAATCACCCACGACCTGAACGGTGAGAGGACCTGCTGCGGGCAAGGTCTGGAAAGTGATTGGCGCTGTAGCGCCACCGTCCCCCTGCTTGCCCAAGATCACCCGATATTGATACCGAGTTCCGGGACGCAAACCCTGCAAGCGCACCACATGGTTCGTACCTTCGGGGCCCGTCACTGCGGTTTCTTGTATCGACTCCGTCCCATATTCTACCCGAATGGACCGCGGCCACGGCGTCAGGCAGCGGATTTCCGCACGATTGGAGGACACATTCTGCAGGTAAGGAGCCCGAGAGAAATTGGCCAGTATCTCGCCGGTAAAAACAGGCCAGCGAGAATACACTCCGTCCGCGTGCAACTGGAGGGTCACCCACTTGGTTCCCGGGCCAATCCATCCCTCGGCCGAGCCCATCGGAATCAACTCCGGGCTCCCTGAACCGCGCAGACTCGGGATCGCAGTGAACGGCACCGGAGTCCCCGGCTCTCCGGTGAATCCACGTCGCACCCACTCTCGACCATTCAAGCTCAGCACGAAGCCGCCCGAATAGTCCACACGCAGGGAG
>JAPLUH010000356.1 GCA_026397675.1 Verrucomicrobiota bacterium | reverse complement strand
GAAGGTCAACCCCGCATCTTTAAGCAAACGCTGACGGCGCTGAATTAAAGCCCACCCATCGCGTGAGCCACTAGAACGATCCACCAACTCCTCCGGGTTCAGCGCATCCATCCACGGCCCCGCGGCACCGAGCATTCGAAGGGTTTCACGGGCCATCAGCCAATGCCCCTGACGATTGGCATGAACTCCATCTCCCGACAACGTGAACAGCGGATCTTGGGATCGCCGGGCGTCCAAAAATTGGCGCATGGAGCCATGCACATCCACCACCTGCCAACCATTGGTCCGCTGCCCCACCAACCATTGGCAGTAGGCAGTCAGTACCGAGTCGTATCCCTCGAAGGGCTGCGGATAGGCCGTCAGGCCCGTCGGCAGCGTGCGACCCTTCAATGGTTGGGGATCGAAAACTGGGGGCGTCAGGTGGAGAACCCGAACCCCTTCGTGAGCCGCGGCCTCATGCAATCGCCGCATCCCATCGCGGAACTTGGAAAAGCGCGATTCATCGAGAGGGAAATAAATCCCGTCGTTCATCCCATAGCAGGCCAAAATCAAGTCCGGCTTCAAACGGCTGAGAACCCGACCCAAGCGCTCGTTCACGTCCGGCCGCGGAAAGGCTCCGCCAGCATGCCCGTTCTCCGACAGACCCGAGGCCGTCTCGCTGGGTAATCCCAAGTTGAGAATCTCAGGGCGATGGTCGCTCTGGACCTGTCGCAAGCCAGCCTCCAAGAACTCCACCCACTCGCCCGCGTAGGTAATACTGTCTCCCAGCACCACGATGCGGGAAGCCGCTCGAACCATCCGGGCCGCCTCTGTGGGCAAGGTCTCGCCACGCGCCGGCACCAAGCGGATTTGCCGCAAATCCATCACCGCCCCACCCACCTTGTGGGCTGGATGCACCGCCAGCGTGTGGCGGCCGTGCGTGAGGGTCACCCGACCCAGTCGGCGGACAATGAAGTTCTGAAAATGTCCTGTCTCTTCGACGGTCCAGGGAATCACTTGATCCCCGATGCGCAACTCCACCTGGCTGCCTGCAGACCCTCGCCCGCAACCTTGAGTCAGCTCCACCTCAAAGGATCCTCCTTGGCTGAGCTCAAAACTCCAATCCACCCAATCCTCGGCGCGGCCCCACCAACCCAGCGTGTCCTTGAAGGGCATTGGTTCATACCGCAGCACCGTTCCGTGCACAGAGGCTGAGCGCGAGTGAAGGAGCACACTCCCATCCGCCGAGGCGGACAGGGGCTGAGCGTGATAATCCGGGTTAGCTAAGGGCCACTGGGCGCCGACGCGTCCCTGCCAGTCGGACAGGCGTCGTGCCAGTTCCATGACGCGGGCCGGTTGCTCGCCAGCCAGGTCGCGCGCCTCACTGGGATCTTTGGCAAGGTCGAACAATTCATGACGCCCATCCTCGTAGTACTGGATCAACTTCCAATCCCCAGCCCGGATCGCTGAATACGGCGAGGCCCCGCCGGGATGATAGTGTGGGTAGTGCCAACCGATCACCTCGCGACCAAGCCGTGCCGAGGGCTCTTTCAGGAGCCGTGTTAAATTCACGCCATCCTCCAAATTTTCCAAAGGGGTCGCCGACATGGCCGCGGCAATCGTGGCGGTCACGTCCATGGAGATCACCGGTTGCTCCACTTGTCCCTGAGGGACAGTGACTCCGGGCCATCGGACCACCAGCGGCACACGGATGCCTCCCTCGTAGGGGGACCCTTTGCCGGAGCGCAACGGCGCGTTGGAGGTCGGAGGGTTCTGCCCCAAGACGAGCCCGCCGTTGTCTGAAGTGAAGACGACGACGGTTCGACCATTCAGACCGGCTTCGTCGAGAGCCGTGAGCACGCGTCCTACCGCTCCATCGAGGCTCTCCAGCATGGCTGCATACACAGCATTGGTCTGAGAGCCACCGACCGACTGGGCTTTCTTGCGATATTTTTCAACCAACTCGGCCTTGGCCTGAAGCGGCGTGTGCACCGAGTGGAAGGCAATCTGAAGGAAGAATGGCTGATCCCGGTGTCCACGAATGAAGGCGGCCGCTTCAGCCCCCTCCCTATCGGTGAGGTATTCTCCGCGTGGACCGTCGGGAAGCTGCGGCAATCCATACGGCGAGAAATACGAAGGCGGCTGCCCTCGGTGGTCACCACCCAGGTTCACATCAAAGCCCTGTTGCAGAGGGCCCAACCCCTCCCCACCCAAGTGCCACTTACCAATGTGCGCCGTGGCGCGGCCCGTGGCCTTGGCCCGTTCCGCCAGTGTTTGCTCGGCCAGCGGCAGTGCCTTCACCCAGTCGGCCGGGGGGCGCAGCTTGGCCTTGGGGGCGTCATGGCCGGCGATCCAATCGGTGATCTTGAGTCGAGCCGGATACTTACCTGTCAAGAGTGCCGCCCGTGTCGGTGAACACACCGTGCACGCCGAATAGGCTTGGTTAAACCGGACTCCCTCCCGAGCCAACCGGTCGAGGTGGGGCGTCTCGTAAAACCGACTGCCGGTGACGGCCAGGTCATGGGCCCCGAGATCATCGGCGACCATCAACACCACATTCAGCGGCGGGGCGTCCGCCGCATGAACCCAACTCAAGGCCAGAAACAGGCATACCCAAAGACCGGATCGAGGAATCATGCTCTGAAGACTGACCCGAGCCGGCCCGATGGGAAAGCGCGGAGAGAATTCGGATTGGAGCGCTTGAAGGTCGCGCGGAACATCCGCCCCCCCCCCACGGATGCTCCCAGCGCATCCCAGCGCACCGGTGGACTCGCCCGCTACCCGCGCCGTACCACCGTGGGGTCACCAATAGTGAGCTTCTTAGCCCACGAACCGCTTGCCGATGACGATGGCGTTATGGCCACCAAATCCGAACGAGTTGTTCAGGAAGGCATCGATCCTCATGGGTCGCGGGGTGTGAGGAATATAATCGAGATCACACTGCGGATCCGGATTCTCTAGATTGATGGTCGGCGGAGCGATTTGTGCTTCCAGGGCCTTGCAGCACAAAAGCGATTCAATGCCGCCCGCCGCGCCGAGCATATGTCCGGTCGCTCCTTTGGTAGAACTAATGGCCAGCTTCCGAGCGTGGTCACCGAAGACCCGCTTGATGGCCTGGGTCTCGCAACCATCCCCCACCGGCGTGCTGGTGGCGTGCGCGTTGACGTAATCGATTTCCTCGGGACGCATCCCGGCGTGCTTGAGCCCCATTTGGATCGCCCGCGCCGCACCGGCTCCCTCGGGATCAGGCGAGGTCATGTGGTTAGCATCGCACGTGTTGCCATAGCCCATGATCTCACAATAAATGCGAGCCCCGCGCTTCTTGGCATGTTCCAACTCCTCGAGCACCAGAACCGCCGCCCCCTCCCCCATCACGAATCCATCCCGATCGCGATCGAACGGTCGACTGGCGTGTTGCGGATCTTCATTGCGGGTGGACATGGCCTTCATGGCCGCAAAACCGCTCATGCCCAAGGGCACAACGGTTGCTTCAGTACCGCCAGCGAACATGACGGCCGCATCGCCGCGCTTGATCGCCCACCAGGCCTCACCAATGGCGTGGTTGCTGGTCGCGCAAGCCGAGCAGGTGGCAAAGTTGGGTCCGCGCAAGTTGTTGTAGAGAGCGAACAAACCCGAGGACATGTTTAAGATGAGCATCGGGATCATGAACGGGCTGACACGCCCTGGTCCCTTGGCCAACAAGATTTTGTGCTGCTCCTCGGTGGTGTGCAGGCCGCCGATGCCCGAACCGATGTACACGCCGATGTCGTCCCGGTTCTCAGTCTCCAGATTCAAACCCGAATCTTTCAAGGCACCCCAACCGGCATAGACACCGAAGTGCGTGAAGCGGTCGGAGCGGCGCACTTCCTTAGGACTCGGAAATGCGGGCACCGGATCAAACCCCCGCACTTCTGCCGCGATTTGGCAGTCGTAGGCGGAGATGTCAAAGGCACTCACGCGCCCCACACCGCATTTTCCGGCAATAATGTTTTTCCAGACGGTGTCGGCATCCAGCCCCAGCGGGGAGGCACAACCCAGACCGGTCACAACCACGCGGCGTTCAGACCAAGCATTCGACATAGTTCGGGGACAGATTACCCACCCTCTGAAGACACACAAGCGCGCGTCAACCTCGGTGTGGATTGCTGTTTACGGAGTGACTGCAATGAAAAAGGGCAGCTCCGGAAGCCGGGCTGCCCTGATGAAGCGGGTCGCAGGGTTACTTCGCCTGAGAGTCTTCGACGTGCTTAATCACGTCGCCAACGCTTTGAAGCTTCTCAGCTTCGTCGTCCGGGATTTCCAAACCAAATTCCTCCTCGAGAGCCATCACCAACTCGACAGTGTCGAGGGAGTCAGCGCCCAAGTCCTCTATGAACTTGGCTTCGGGAGTCACTTGCTCGGCGGTCACGCCCAGTTGCTCGATGATGATGTCCTTAATCCGCTGCTCGATGGTTTTATCAGCCATGGTAATTGTCTCGTTGGGGCGCCTGTCTAGGCGTGTGACACCCGACCGTCAAGTCCCCGTTCACGAATTCTTCCCCGCTGCGGGTTTTTGTACAGGAGAAACCTCGCCCCCAATGAAGTTCTCACGTCGCGCTAAAGTGGCCAGCACACGCCCAGTGCAACCCATGGGCTCGCACACCACCGCTCGCGGGGAGCGACTCTGCCGCAAGCACTTCAAAAGATGCTGCAACTCCCGCGATGAGAGGTCGGAGGGTACCAGGATTTTGAAATCGCCGTCCGGCTGGTCCTGGAAATCCAGAACATCAAAGCCCGCCAACGGCAGACGCGGGCGCACCAATTTCCAATGAGCCCGAGCATCGATCAGAAATACCAGCGGCCGTCGCTCCCAGGCCAGGCTGGCCACGTGCCGGCGATCCTCGGGACTCAATCGCTGCAACCATTCCGGGCTAGGGCCTTCGGGAACAAGCAGAGGCGGGGTCTCCGGCTCCGAAGCGCCCGCCCAGTCCAGTAAGAATTCCCCCTGCCCCGATGCGGGTGACTGCGCGCTCACATCACCATGCCCCCATCGACCGTCAACACCTGACCGGTGACATAACGTCCTCCGGGACCCGCAAGATACAACGCCGCTTCAGCGATGTCCGAGGCCTGACCCAAGGATCCCAGCGGAATCTGCTTCAGGATCGCCTCTTTTTGCGTCTCGTTGAGGGCTGCCGTCATGTCGGTCTCGATGAATCCAGGATCGATGGCATTGCAGGTGACACCTCGGGAACCAAACTCCTTTGCCACCGACTTGGTGAACCCAATTAAGCCCGCCTTGCTCGCAGCGTAGTTGGCCTGACCGGCGTTGCCGATGAGCCCAATGACGCTGGCCAAGTTAATGATCCGGCCAGAGCGCTGTTTGAGGAAGGTCCGGGTCAGCGCCTTGGTGAACAGGAAGGCTCCGCGCAAGTTGGTGTTCAGCACGGTGTCCCAGTCGGACTGGCTCATGCGCATCAGGAGTCCATCCTTAGTCACGCCCGCATTGTTGACGAGGATGTCCACCCGCCCCGCCTGCTCGAGCAGGATTTCAGCGGCGGCGGCAATGGCACCGGCATCGGAAACGTCCACGGCTAAGGCCCACGCCTTGCGTCCTAAGGCCCGGATTTCGGCCGCGGTTTTTTCAGAATTCTCCACCGTGCGCGAGACGACCACTACATCGGCACCGGCCTGAGCGAATCGAAGTGCAATAGCTCGGCCTATTCCCCGACTCGCCCCTGTCACCACCGCCACTTGATTTTCCAATTGAGACATGAGCGGAGGAAAACCCGTCACCCCGGCTCCGGGCAAGGAGCTTCATCGACTTCACTGGCGGATGGCATCGGGGAGGTGACAAGCAATCAGTATCCAGAAAGGCTCAGAACCAGTGACCCCAGTTTCCGAACAACTTGTCGGTGGAGAACTCACGGGCGTGATCTTGGCCGGAGGACGATCCCGGGATTCTGGAGCAGGCAGGCCTCCGGAGCATCGCCGTGGCGGCAGGCTCAGAAAACCGCCGTCCCCTACCCCCCACACCCGCGGGTATTCCTCTCCTGAGAGACCGATTTGCCGATCTCGGACCCATGGCTGGAGTGGAGACGGGACTCGGATGGGCCCATGCGCGATTTCCCAACGGATGGACTCTCTTGGTTGCCGTGGATTTACCGGAACTCTCGGTGGAATGGCTGCAACAATTGATAGCGCGGATCGCCCCCAATCAGGGATGCGTTCCCATTCATCAGGGTCGACTGGAACCGTTGGCCGCTATTTATCCGAACCAGGCCTGGGCCATCGCCCAGGAGCAATTGGAGACGCAAAAGGCCTCGGTGCATGCATTCTGCCGCCGAGGCCTTGAAACCGGCTGGATGTGTCTGTGGGAGGTCATCGATCATGATGTCCGCGCACTCAGCAACTGGAACACCCCGGCGGATTGGCCGGGAGGCCTGGCCCCTACGGGTCCGTGACCCAC
>JAPLUH010000494.1 GCA_026397675.1 Verrucomicrobiota bacterium | reverse complement strand
TGTGGGCGCTGCACAGGCTCCAAGCCCAGTTCTGGCTCCGGTGCCACCGCCTCCGGGTTCGCTCGTTCGCAAGATTTCCCGCGACCGGATTCGTCCTTCAGCACTGCAGCCTCGCAAAGAATTTCCGCAAGAATCCCTGGCTGAGTTGGCCGATTCGATTCGCGAGCAGGGCATCATCCAGCCCTTGGTGGTGCGCGTGGTGGGCGATTTCTTCGAGTTGATCGCCGGTGAACGCCGATGGCGGGCCGCCGGACTGGCGGGCCTGACCGAAGTGCCGGTCATTGAGCGGGTCGCCACTGATCTGGAGGTGCTCGAGCTCGCACTCATTGAGAATCTCCAGCGTGAGAACCTCAATCCCATCGACGAGGCTTTGGGTTATCAGCAGTTGATGACCCAGTTCTCCCTCACCCAAGAGCAGGTCGGCAAGAAGGTGGGTCGCGGTCGTGTGGTGGTGGCCAACGCCACACGCCTCCTGAAGCTGCCGGCGGCGGTGCTGGCGGTGGTGAGGGAGGGATCGCTGTCGGTGGGGCATGCGAAGGTTATTCTCAGCGTGGAGGATCCTCAGCAGCAGGAGACGTTGGCTCGTTTGACGCTGCGCGGAGGTTGGACCGTGCGCCAACTCGAGGCCGCGATCGCTAAGAAGGATTCATCTGCGCCCTCGATGGCGGTGGATCCGCGTGCGGCTTCGGTGCCGGTACCGGCCGATCCCCATGTCACCGATTTGGAGAACCGCATCCGCGAACGGGTAGGTCTTCGCATCGGCCTGCACTACAAGGCGGGCAAGGGGCGTTTGGAGATCCAGTTTCATAGCGATGACGAACTGGACCGTATCTTGGATGTCCTGGGCGTCTCGGTGGATTGAGGAGTCGGCCCGTTTGGGTCGGGTGCGCTTTCCGGCTTCACCCCGAGCGTGCAATGGCCATATTCGTCGTGCTTCCGGTTTGCTCCGGATTCACTGACCATGCAGAACACGCCTGAATTTCGCGCCTCCGTCGCTTCCCGCTTGGCCGCTGCCGCGGCCCAAGTTCCGTCCCTGACCGCCTTTGTCGGTCTGGATGGCTTTGTGGATGAGATCCTTCATGTGGTGGACAAGCGCTACGACGCCGTCCGCTTCGACCGCATTCCGACCATCGCCGCATACGCCCAGCGATTGGCTGCCGCTGCGGGCCGCAGCACCAATGTCGAATTAGTGAATGTGCTGACCAAGCTGGGTGGCAACGGTCCGATCATGGCCAATGCGCTGGCCAGCCTCGGGATCGGTGTGACTTACGTGGGTTCCTTGGGGTGGCCGGCTTTGCACCCGGTGTTCGAGTCGTTCGCCGCCCGTGCCGAAGTGCACACAATTAGTGAACCCGGCTTCACCGACGCCCTCGAGTTCGAGGATGGCAAGCTGATGGTGGGCAAGCACTACACCCTCAAGCAAATCCACTGGGACAACTTGTGTCAGCGCTACGGCAAGGAGAAGTTCGCTGCCAAGTTTGAATCCTCCAGTCTGGTGGCCTTCGTCAACTGGACGATGCTCCCGCACATGTCGGCCATCTGGGAAAGCCTCCAGGCTGAACTCATGCCCACGCTGCAAGGCCCCCGCCGGAAGATGTTCTTTGACCTGGCCGACCCAGAGAAGCGCACCGCCGAAGATATCCGTCACGCACTGGACTTGATCCTAAAATTTCAGAGTCGCTTCGACGTGATCCTCGGGCTCAACGAAAAGGAAGCCTATGAGATCGCCGGGGTCTTGGGGATGGATGCCTCGCCACGGGATTGGAAGGGATTGGCCGAGCTGAGTGTGGCCATCCAGCAGCGCATTCCGGTGGATACCCTCGTGGTGCACCCCGTGGCCTACGCGTTGGCGGTTTCGGGAGGCGTGGCTTCGGTGGTCGAGGGACCGGTTTGCAAGAAACCTAAGATCACCACGGGCGCGGGCGACCACTTCAACAGCGGCTTCTGCTTAGGCAAGTTGCTGGGCCTGGACAATGCGGCCAGCGTCCTGTGCGGGGTCTGCACCAGCGGGCACTACGTCCGCACCGCTGAGAGCCCGAACGTGGAGGCCTTAGTGGCATTGATGCACCACTACCCCGTGGAATGAGCTTCAGTGCCCCCAGATCGACTGCGGGGCAAACAGGTAGTTGGCTGAAGCGATAAAATCCCTCAGGCCAATCGGTGTGAACGGGGCGAGCGACCGTGGTGGGTCCTTCGCCCTGTTTCTTTTTTACTCCGAGAATTTTCTATGGGGCGGTCCGCCCCAGAACGGTCGGCGGGCGTGAGAGTTCTGAAAAACCTGAAGATTCTTGAAGCCAGCAAACGAAGGGGAAACAGGCTTGGGGAAAATCCCAGAAGAAGAAGATGGTGGTAGGAGAAGGATTCGAACCTTCGTAAGGCGTTAGCCTGACAGATTTACAGTCTGTTCCGATTGACCGCTCCGGCATCCTACCACTTTCCACACTCCGGCGAACCGGAAGAGCGGGGGCGAATGAACGCAAACTGGACCCGCGCGCTCTAGGAGTTTTTGCATTTCATCGAAACTTCTTTGTGACGCCCGAAGGGGGTTCGATGCGAAATCAGGGGTTTTGGAGAGAGGAGTTTCCAGCTCCTGGGCACTCGCCGCTTGGCGCGAGAGGCTGTTGCCCCGTACAACCTCGCTCGTA
>JAPLUH010000304.1 GCA_026397675.1 Verrucomicrobiota bacterium | reverse complement strand
GTAGCCCCATTACCGGCCTGGGATCCCCTCGCCTTCGCCGTCACCGAAGCCCACGCCCGCAGCCTCGAACTGCATGCCTGGCTCAACCCGTTTCGAGCCCGCTACAGCCAAGCCATCTCGCCGGTCGCCGCCCAGCATGTCAGTCGCACAAAACCCGATCTGGTGGTCCAGTACGGCAAGTTCCTGTGGCTCGATCCCGGACTCGCTGAGTCCCGCGACCATACCCTCAAAGTGGTGGCCGACTTAGTCCACCGCTACGACGTCGACGGCATTCATATCGACGACTACTTCTACCCCTACCCCGATAAGACCCGTCTGGGAACTCCTGTCCCCTTCCCCGATGAACGCAGTTGGAGCGCCTACCAGCGATCCGGAGGAAAACTCAGTCGGCCCGATTGGCGCCGGGAAAACGTCAATACCCTGGTGCGGGCCATGAACACCGCGGTGCATCGGGAGAAGCCTTGGGTCAAGTTCGGCATCAGCCCCTTTGGTATTTGGAGGCCGGGATTTCCCGAAGGCATTAAGGGCCTCGACCAACACGAAGTGCTTTACGCCGATGCGCGCAAGTGGATCCGCGAGGGCATGGCCGACTACTTCGCCCCCCAACTCTACTGGACGGAACGTCAAACCGAACAGCGCTTCAGCCGACTTCTGGCATGGTGGGCCTCCGAGAACGTCAGTCACCGCCACCTCTGGCCCGGCATCAACACGGCCGATATCGGCAAAAATCGCACGGCCTCTGAAATCGTGTGGCAGACCGACCAGATTGGCCCCGAAACTCATTCTTCAGGCGTGATCCACTGGAACGCTTCAGCCCTTCAAGAGAACCGAGACGGTGTCGGAACTCGCCTGATCCAAGGTCCCTTCGCGCATCGTGCCCTGGTACCCGCCTCCCCGTGGTTGGGCTCCCAACCGCCCGAAACACCCGCCATCGAGGTTGGATACGGCGGGAAGGGTCCCATCACCATCGATCTGAATGCCGGCAAAGGTCGCCTGTCGGCAGTGGTCGTTCAAACTCACGGGGAGTGGGCTTGGAAAACCGAGATCTACCCCGGAAACACCCGCCGCATCCCGGTGCCCCGGACCTACCGGGGAACGCCTCCGAAGGAAGTTCGAGTCACCACTCTCTCGAGCCCGGGCATCGAAAGCGCTCCGGCTATCTGGCGACCCAAATGAATCCAGAGGCCGAAACCTCCTCCTGAATCGCCAACCACTCAGCGGGTCGAGAGGACGATGCGGAAACCCACGAAGTGGATGCCGTTGGAGGGCGACATCATGAAGCGGCTCGAAGCTCCGGCATACTGCAGGTCCTGATTCCATCCGCCGCCCTTGAAGACCTTGTACTTGTTGGTGCCGCTGGTGGCTGGACCCGTGGGATCGGTCAGGGGCTTGGCCGGATAGGGCTCAAACCAATCCGAACACCACTCCCACACATTGCCGTGCATGTCGTGCAAGCCCCAGTCATTGGGCTTCTTGGCACCGACCGGATGCGTGGTGGCCTCGCAATTCTCCGCAGTCCAGGCATGGGCGTCTCCGCCGTCCAGAGTCGACCCAAAGTAAAACCGGTTGGTGGAGCCAGCGCGACAGGCGTATTCCCACTCGGCCTCCGTGGGGAGCCGATACTCGAAACCTTCGGGTAAGTGCCCTTGCCCCCGTTCCTGCGCGGTCACTTTCACGCAGTAATTGCTCGCAGCAACGAAGGACACTTTCTCAACGGGATGATTGCTCAAGCCCGTGAAGTGGCTCGGATTGAGTCCCATCACCGTCTGAAATTCTCCCTGACTGACCTCGTATTTCCCGATCCAAAAATCCCGAGTCAACGTCACCGGAAACCGGATGCGCTGGAACGTTCCCGCGGTGATGCGAACCATGTTGGTCAACGGTACCGGCACGGACACCGAAGCCGAGGCGGCGGCCTTGGACGCATCATTGCCACAGCCAACACCCGACCCCAGCAGCGCAATCAGGCAGGCAGAGATCAAAAAATTTACAAAACACTTCATGGCGCAGGAGGCTGAGAGACTTCCACCGTCTTCTGGGACGGGGTCAAAGAAACGCGTTGCTCCCGACGATTCGGCCATCGGACTCGCAGGGCAACCGCATTGTTCGAGCGGGTCAGAACCCTCAAAGCCGCATCCTGCGACCAGTACCCGCTGCCTGCCCCAACCGTTTGCAGGGGACCGAGGCGCCCCTGCCCGTCTTCGAGGCGGAGTTCGGCACCCACGCCGTCGGGATTACCTGAGTTTCCCTTGAGCACCACTCGCAGTCCCGGCACCGCCGCGCGATTGCGAAAGAGCCGGGTGGCTCCGTGGTTCTGACTCATCACCACATCCAGCCGACCATCGTGATCAAAGTCACCGAGGGCCGCACCGCGTTGTTCCCCAAACACTCGAATGCCGGAGACGTGCGGGTCCCACGCCTCAAAGGTGCCATCGCCCCGCCCCCGCAGCACCAGGCCATAACCCCCGTCCTCACGGGTCAGATCCGAGGCTGTTCCGAAAAAGTTCTGAGAACACAGCAGATCCTGCAACCCATCGCCATCCAAGTCGCCCACCTGGACCGAAAACACCGGAGCCCTCTGTGCCTCCATGGGCAACGGCACCGCGTCAAAACGCGAACCGCGATTAAGAAAGACCATGGAAGACAACTCGGAGGCCCCTACCCAAGGCGCTGCGGTGACCCCCAGACGTTTTAGGATGGCTGGGATCGTGGCTTGAGAAAACTCGGCGTGGGATTTGAATTCCGAGGCAATCTTAGGAATACCCTGCGACAACCAACTCCGATCATGGACCGGCCACCAATCGGATCCCGAACGCCACGCCTCAAGGATTTGAATCACGCCATCCCCGGCCCAATCGCCATAGAAGAGACGCAAGTCAGTGGGCTGGTTCCATTCGTACTGCGAATTACGACCCCAATTCCCGCAAACCAAGTCCGGAAGTCCGTCGCCATTGAAATCACCGGTGGCCACACCCGACCAAAGCCCTGGGTGACCGGCCATCCCCCAGGCTTCGGTGGCCTCGCGGAAACCCGTTCCGTCGTTGATAAAGATGCGAACCGGACCCCATTCGGTGGCCACCACCAGGTCGCTATCGCCATCCCGGTCGAGGTCCACCGCGCAGGCTCCGGTGGCCATGCCGATGGACGCAAACGCGGCGCTGCGGCGTGGGTCCACCACCAATCGCCCCTTCTCGTTCAGCCACCACTGCGAGGGCACAGATTCGGGATACCGGGCCGTCCGGCTGCGGCCACCGACCCAGACATCCAAATCCCCATCGCCATCCACATCCATGCTGACCAGGGCTCCAATGGCATTGGTCCCCGCAGGAAGACTCTCCGGCTGAGCCCAGGCCCCGTTGGAATACACTTCGAGCTTTGAGAGCGATCCCGGGGGGAGTTCGCCATTGGACACCAAAACCAATACCCGGCGGCCGCCCAGACCATCCGGCCATCCCATCACGGCCCCTTGATCCCCACTGTCTATTGGCGCATTCGTCACAGCGCTCCACACCGGTCCCTGCGAGCTTTGCTGAACTCGAAGAACACCTAAGCCACCTCCACGCCCACCGGCCACCAACAACTCTTCCCAGCCGTCGCCGTCGATGTCGTACCACCCCACACCGGGGCCGAGACGACTAAGGCGTCGGGGCAAGGTGGGCTGGCGGGCCCAGTCATCGAATTCGTCGTCTACGTGATGGTGATTCAAGGCCGCCGTCTGGTCTTCAAACCATGTCCCGGGAACCTCGGGCGCCGGGACTGGAACCAGAGGCCCGTCCGACGGCTCGGCCACTTCGTAAATAGCATTGCCCTCAATTCCCTCGATGAGCGTTTCGCGACCACTGCGCCAACGCACCTTGAGCCGAGCGCCCGCATCCGCCCGAGCATCCCAGGCAAAGACTCTCAAGGTCTCATCGGCCGACAAATAACGGCCGCCGGCAATCATTTCCTGCGACTGGGTGAACCGAGGCGATATTAGCGAAATTCGCGCGCCGATCCCCTGCGTGTTGGGAGCCTGTCCCCGCAACCGGACCGCAACCCGAGAACCTGGACCCGTGTTTTGGTAGATCGAGGCCGGGGCGTTGAGATTATTAACGACCAAATCGAGGTCTCCGTCGTTGTCGAGATCTCCGGCTGCCATGCCGTAGGAAATCCCCTCCAAGTCAAAGCCCCACTGGGTGCCCGCGGCCAGAAACCGACCTTGGCCCTGATTGCGACAGGCCGCATTGCGCGTACGCCAACGGGGATGCAGTTGCATGGAGCGCTTGAGCTGATTGTCGGTGAGGCGACGGCCCGAGTCCTTGATCTCTGAATGACTATCCTGATCCATCACATCGAATTCGAAGCCATTGGTGAGCAGCAGGTCTTCGTAGCCATCGAGGTCGACATCGAGGAACAGGGTGGACCAAGTCCAGTCGGAGGCCGCCAAACCTGCCATCCAAGCCACATCCGTAAAGTAGCCACCCGAACTCCCCAGAAAGAGAGTGTTTCGGTTGAACTGAGGCCGCGCCTCGGAGAGATCCAGCTCAGCCAGCGTGGGACGATCCCGAACCAATTGTGTCATCCGGAACCGGTGTTCCCGGGCCAGCATGTCGACGACGAAGAAATCGTCGTATCCGTCCCGGTTGATGTCGGCGAAATCCACCCCCATGGCCGAGCGGCTGGTGTGGCGCAGCTTGAGCGCCTCCCATTCACGAAACCGACCCCGGCCTTGATTGATCCAAACGCGGTCCGGCGAGGTGTTGTCGTTGCAGACATAAAGATCGGGTAATCCGTCACCATTGATGTCGCGAAACATCACCGCCAGCCCCCACTCCCGATAAGGCGCCAACGGCGTTCCTTGCGCATCCGAAAACGTGCCGGGCTCATTCTCGATGGCCCGAAACCGGCCTTGCCCTTCATTGAGGTACAGCCCGTGCACCTCCGGCAACTCGCGGACCTTGCCGTCGGGCAGCGCCTCGAAGCGGCCCTTCCATTTGGCGGAGCGGGTCGATTCGCCATTGATCTTGGACACCTCCCAGCCATCGCCCTTGCGAGTGAGGGCAAAGCGGGTGGTGGGATCGGCCAGACGCATCACATCG
>JAPLUH010000491.1 GCA_026397675.1 Verrucomicrobiota bacterium | reverse complement strand
GATTCATTCACTCGGTCGGCCAACTCCGGACGCACCGTGGCGGAGCGAGGTTCGAGGGTGATGGACACGCCCTCGGCCAGTTGGCGGCGAAGGATTGCGCCGTCGGTCCGGGAGATCATCACGCCGGGGATCTTGATGTCGCTGGTATCTCCGGACCCGCCCATGGGGATGGGAAAGCCATCGACATTATTGACCATCACCACAGCGACCGCACCGGCTTGTTGAGCGGCTCGCACCTTGCTGGAGAAGAAGCAGGTTCCCCGGTCGATGAGGGCGATCTTACCTCGGATCTCGGACGGATTGGAGACCTTGCCGTTGTCCCCATCCTGGCAGGCATTCAGCGGTTGGGTGGCAACGACTTGCGCGGAGATTTTCCCGGCCGAGGCGATGGGAAAGGTAAAGATCCCTTCGACGGCCGCATACTCTCCCACGACGGCGGCTGGGGCGGTGACGCTAATGGTGGAGGACGTGGAACCGTCATCATAGGTATTGGCAACGGTGATGGCTTTACTGGAGACCCCCGGGGAACCGATGACATAGTGGGTGTTGCCGGAATTGCCGGCTGAAACCACGACCACGGTGCCGAGATTGACCAGTCGGTTAATGGCGGTGGTTTGCGAGGACTCCATTTCGGTGGCGAAGGGAGACCCGAGGGAAAGGTTCAGCACATCGACTCGGTCGGCGGTGTTGCCGTCGCGATCCGGATCGGCTGCTGCATCCAGCGCCAATGGAACGAGGGCGGTGTTGCCTCGGGTTCCGAACACCTTGTAGGCGATGAGGGATGCCTCGGGGGCCACACCCGGACCCACCTTGAAGTTATTGGTGTAGATGCCGGGACCATAGGGGCCGGCAAACGGTTGGCCCTCGGCCAGCACTCCTAAGCCCGCAGCGATCCCAGCGACGTGGGAACCATGTCCATTGGAGCGCGGATCTAGTGGGTCGCCATCCGGACGCGGTGACGTGCTTCCGAATTCCCCACTGGCATCATAATCGTCACCCGCGAAGTCCCAACCACCGATCACCTTGGTGGTAGGGAAAGAGCCTGGATCGAGGAGGGTAGGGTCATTCGCCAAGTAGTCGGCAGGATCGCCGGAGCCACCGAACTGGGCGTGCAAATAATCGATACCGGAATCCACAATAGCGATGCGCACTCCGCGTCCGGTGAATCCCGGATCACCGCTTTGGGGTAGCCACACCGAGGGTGCCCCGATGAAGGGGACCGACGTCCGGGTGTGGCGTTCGAGGGGTTGTACGCGTTCGACCGAGATGACACCGGGAAGCGCGCGCAGTTGATCCAGCGAAGACGTCTCTGCCGTTACCAGCAGGCTATTGAGAAGAGTGTAAGTGCTGCCCACGACCACGGTGCCGGAACCGGCCAGGCGCTTTTGTAGTACCGCGTGCTCACCAACGAGCACGCGTCTCCGGGCCTTACCGGCGTCGACCAGGGCTTTGGCGGTGCTGCCGGATTTGGCCGCGGTTTCGCGTGCATCGACAACGGACTCGCCGGCGAGGAGGAGTTGGTAGGTGTCGGGCGCAGCGGACAGTAAGAGGGCCCAGCCGAAGCAGAGGCCGAGAAGAATCAGGCGAAGGGGCCGGGTCATAGGGATGCAAATAAAAGTATCCTCTTTCGAAGTTGAATCCCGGAAGTGGACTGCGCCAGCGGTTTTCACGGACGTCACCGCATCCGAGCGATTCTGTTTTCGACGCCAGCGAGGGTGGCTCGGCCGTTCCGGGGTGAGGCCCAGCAAAACTCGGCTACTGAGTGAATCCTTGGAATCTTAGAACGAACTGCAATCGGCTCACGATGGCTCGGTGGTGCGCTCGCAGAATAGTGTTCACAGCGGGGCCATGGACTGACCAGTAACGTGGGTTGCCTCAAAATTTGGGCCGTGGGCTCAGTGGGCGGAGGGCTTCCCATCCTGCTCCGACCGGACTAACGTCCTTGAGCCATGTTGCTGGTCATCGACAACTACGACTCGTTCACATTCAACCTCGTCCAGTACCTTGGCGAGATGGGCGTGGAGATGCAGGTGTATCGCAATGACCAAATCCGCCTGGAAGAAGCCCTGGCCCTAAAGCCCGAACAGCTCCTCATTTCCCCGGGCCCGTGTTCGCCGCGCGAGGCGGGGCTTTCGAACGACCTCATCCGCGCCTTCTCCGAGCGTCGGGTGCCTATTTTGGGTGTCTGCCTCGGGCATCAGTGCATTTGCCACACCTTCGGTGCGACGGTGGAGGTCAACTACCGCATGATACGCTGCCTCCGGAGTTGGTGGTGACCGCTTGGACCGAGGAAGGGGAGGTAATGGGAGTCAAACACACCTCGCTGCCGATCTGGGGAGTGCAGTTCCACCCGGAGAGCATTCTTACGGAGAACGGGCGCGCCATTCTGTCGAATTTCCTCCGGCTGAAGTAAGTCCTGGGGCTCGCGTTGGTCGGAAGGTCGCCTTAAGCTTCGGAGCGTGAAAGCTGCCGTCCTTCGCGGTGTCCAAGAATTGGTTGTCGATACTGTCCCTCAACCGACTCCGCACGTCGGTGAGGTGGTTGTCCGCCTCCACGCGGCCGCCTTGAATCATCGCGACGTGTGGATCAAGGGAGGAAAGTATGCCGGGCTCAAGTTCCCGGTCATCCTCGGTTCTGACGGCGCGGGCACCGTAGTCCAGGCCGGGCCTGGGGTGGATTCCTCCGTGGTGGGCCAAGAGGTGATCCTCAATCCATCCCTCGACTGGGGGCATTCTGAAAAATCCCAGGAACCCCGGTTATCCATTCTGGGGTTGCCTCGGGATGGCACCTTTGCCGAGTTCGTTTCTATTCCGGCCACGCAGTTGACCCCGAAGCCAACTCACCTGTCTTGGGAAGAGGCTGCGGCACTGCCCTTGGCCGGGCTTACTGCCTATCGGGCGATCTTCAGTCGGGCCGGGCTCAAGGCCCACGAACGCATTCTCATCAATGGCATCGGCGCCGGAACAGCGCTGTTTGCTCTGCAGTTTGCAGCAGCAGCGGGGGCGATTCCCTGTGTGACTTCCAGCGCACCCTGGAAACTGGAGCGGGCCCATGAGTTGGGTTCCAGGGCGGGCAGCCTCTACAACTTGCCCGACTGGCATGTCGAATTCGGCAAGCATCATGGACCCTTTGACGTGGTGATCGACAGCGCTGGAGGGGCTGGCTTTGAAACGCTGATCGATTTGACCGCGTCCGGCGGGCGGATCGTCTTCTTCGGGGCCACCTGCGGAAACCCGCCCGAACTGCCTATTCGCAAGTTGTTCTGGCGACAAATTTCCCTCCTGGGCACGACACTGGGCAGTCCCGCCGAGTTTGCGGCGATGGTCGAGTTCGTGAAGACCCATACTATCAAGCCGGTGGTCAGCGAAGTCTTCGACCTAGATCATATCGGAGCCGCCTTCGAACGAATGGAACGGGGCGAGCAGTTCGGAAAGTTGGTGGTCCGTTTGTCCTCCGAGCCGTGATCTCGGAGGGGCAATAGGCTTGAGAGCCCTCCCTGCCGGCTATGGCTGGAGGCAAGGGCTGGAAGCAAGGACTGGCGTGAATTTGGCTTCGAACTCTTTTGA
>JAPLUH010000448.1 GCA_026397675.1 Verrucomicrobiota bacterium | reverse complement strand
CACCAGCGGCACTCCAGCGATTCGAGCGATTTGCTGCTCATCGGCCTCCCGAACGTCGATGACTTTGATTCCCAGCGACGGGGTATCTAAGGCCTTTTTCATTTCCTGCAAGCTCACCTCGTCGGGGTTTGAACCCGGGTTCACTGGCTCGGGCTGGATACCACAGAACATCTCATAGTCGATGAGTTCGGTGACCGACGGATTGGGGCCGCAAAGCGGGCACTTCGGATCTTTCCGGAGCTTGAGTTCCCGGAACTTCATATCCAAAGCATTGAAGAGCATTAGGCGCCCGATGAGGGAAGTTCCCTTGCCCAGAGCGAGCTTGAGAATCTCGGTAGCCTGGATGCAGCCGATAATGCCCGGCAGGACGCCGAGAACGCCACCTTCGGCACAGCTGGGAACCATGCCGGGCGGCGGCGGCTCAGGATAAAGGCATCGGTAGCAGGGCCCACCGAGATGCGGGGCGAAAACGCTGGCCTGACCCTCGAAGCGGAAGATCGAACCATAGACGTTCGGCTTCTTCAGCAGCACGCAGGCGTCGTTGGTTAGGTAGCGGGTCGGGAAATTGTCAGTGCCATCGACAACGATGTCGTAGGGGCGAATGAGATCGAACGCATTGTCGGCGGTAATCCGGACCTTGTGGAGGTCAACCTGGACATTGGGATTCAGCGCATGAATGGCGACCTTGGCCGAGTCGGCCTTGGAATGCCCCACGTCGGCATCGGAATGGAGGATTTGCCGTTGGAGGTTGGAATAATCGACCGTGTCGAAGTCCACGATGCCAAGTCGGCCGATGCCTGCGGCGGCCAGATACATGGCGATAGGCGAACCCAGACCGCCCGCACCGATGCACAGCACGGAGGTGTTGCGAATCTTGCGCTGACCGGCCAGGCCGACTTCCGGAAGAATCAAATGGCGGGAGTATCGGCGAATCTCCTCATTGGTGAGCTCAAACATACGAAAGGAAAACAAGTTAGGCCGTTGCCGGCCGACGCGAAAGAAAAGTTTGGGATTTGCCTCAGGATCCCGAGCGAGCACCTCGACCGCAGGAATCGGTTCGGATATCCCATTGACGATCCCGGATAGGCTTTCGGAGGGTCGAAGCTTAACGGTGGATGCAGGTGGCTTCGTGGATCTTGCGAGCAGCCTCCACCGGATCGGCGGCCGCATAAATGGGCCGACCTACGACCAGCCAGTTCGCACCTGCAAAAATGGCCTCCGCCGGACCGAGAGTGCGCTTCTGATCGTCGGATTTTTCAGCGCCAGTGCGGATTCCCGGTGTCACCAATTGCATGGAAGCAGGGAGAATTGCGCGGAGCGGGGTGAGTTCTAAGGGAGAGCAAACTAAGCCTCTCAAGCCGCTCGCGGCTGCGAGTTGGGCTAAGCGTTCGACTTGGCGGGTGATGTCGGTTTCGCCACCGAGTTCAGCCAATGCCGTGAGGTCCATGCTTGTTAAAACGGTGACACCGAGCACCAGCGGCGCGGTGCGTCCGAGGCTGGCGGCGGTTTCTTGGGCTGCGGTCTCGGCGGCCTTCATCATGGCCGCTCCTCCCGAACAATGGACGGTCAGCATTTGGACATCCAGGCGAACAGCCGCGGCGACCGCCTTGGCCACAGTGTTGGGAATGTCGTGAAATTTGAGATCCAGAAAAACGGCGGCGCCGGTTTGTCGAAGTTGGCGAACCAGCTCCGGCCCCTCTGACACAAAGAGTTCCTTACCGACCTTGAAGGCGCCGACGTAAGGGGCGACCTGGCGAGCCAGGTCGAGGGCGGCGGATGCGGAGGGCAAGTCGAGGGCAACGATGATCGGCGAACTCACAGAAGCTCATTGAAGCGCGGGAGCCTGCCAGTGGCCACGCGAAAACCGTCTACCTGGGCAGCCAGCCGTGAGCGACGACCATCAGTGGGCATCGCCCAAGGCATTGGCCGGAAGCCAGGGGAGCAGTTTCTCTCGCAAGAGCAGGATGCGCCGTGGGTTGCCTGGGGAGGAGAGGTCTCCTTCTCGCAACGACGCATCGGGATGTTCGAGAGCCCAGGTGAAGAGGTTATCCAAAATGGCGAGTTCACTCTGGGTCAGAATGAGAGTGCTCCGATCCTCAGTTGCTTGGCTTTTCTGTTCACGCCGAGCCAATTCGAGCAGCAGGGCACAGGGCTCCAAACATGGAACTACAGACTTTTCAATTGAGCTTTCCGGGGGGCGCTCGCCCACCGTCCAGAGGCGTTGCCGAGTACAGCAGTGGGGGTGACATCCGGCCCGTGCAACATCCTCAGCTTCGGGTTCGTTGAGCGCGGCGACATTCCGGTACATCCCGGTTTGTCGGTCGGCATAGTGCTGCCACGAGATGGGTGCGGTTGAAGCGGAATTGACCGCGTACCAATCGGCCAAGCCGCCAGGAAGCAGCGCATCGAGTGCAGCCTCCAGAGCCGGGGCGTCTGATGTGAGGTGAAACCAACTGCGGACCAGATTGGGCGAGGCCTTGTTGGGTCGGAATCGTCCCAAAGGATCGACCTGACTCAGGGCATGCAAATCGGTCAGAGCGATGCGTCGCAGGCGTGAAGCATCCAAGCCAGCATCGTCCCTGTGACGGAGATCGATGCCGGCGAGATGCTTGGATAGCGCCAACGGGCCAAAGACCCAGTTCGAATCCGCAGGAATCCGTTCCCAAAGTGCGGCCGCGGCGGGTGAGACGAACGGAGTCATGCGAAGATCGAGCTGTGGTGAACGATCACTTGGACTTGTGGGAGTGCTCCAAATGCTCCTTCAGCAGGTCACGTCCAAAGTCGTTGTCGAAGTCTCGCCAGACGGCGTGGACATGGTTTGCATCGTTCTGCGTGTTGTCATACTCGAGCAGGAACGTTGGTCCATGGACCCTGTAGTAATGGCGTTGACCGCGTTGAGTGGATCCTGCCCAAGCAAAGCGGATCTTCGTGCGACCTGCGGCGTCTATCTTGGCGAGATCGGCGACAGCGAGGTCACCGCGAAGGCGGCCCACGTATTCTTCGATAATGCGACCCAGGAGTTTCTTTTGAGCCGCGTTCATCTCGGTGTAAGCCAAACCCTGGGCCTTGCCCACATCAGCCGTGCGATTAGCGACGGTGAGTATGTCATCAGGAGCATTGGTTTGAATGAGCGCATGCTTTTGTTGTCCTGCGGTGAGGGAGGTCATCAGTTCGCGAGCCAGGTCTTCCTCGGCCGCCAATACTCGGAGTCCGGCCCGCGGGCCCTTGCGAACTTCGGCGGGGTTGGTGCCCATGAACGACGGCGTTCCGCTGGCAAACTTACCCTTTGTGAGAGTGAAGTTGAGGGAAAGATGATGTCCCTCGAAGCGCCAGCCCCAGGTACCGTGGGCGTCGGGCGTTCCGAAGATGCTCACGTGGTAAAGTTCGGGATCGCGGGGGAAGCGTCGGCTAGGCCCTTCAAGTTCCTGGAGAATTTGCTCAAGGCTCATGATGGTGA
>JAPLUH010000190.1 GCA_026397675.1 Verrucomicrobiota bacterium | reverse complement strand
GGCATTCATGGCCAGCGAATAGCCCGGCATGAGGTTACCGGTGGCCACCGCATTTCCCTTGAGTAGGAAGCGATATTCATTGGCCCCGATCTGCAAATTGTCACGAAGCTTGATGGGAGGAATGAGCAGGCCCATTTCTTGAGCAAACTGCCGACGCACACTGGTAACGCGCTCCAGCAAGTCGCCCCCCTTCCGACTGTCAGCCAAGGAGACCAATCCAAATCCCAGCTCAATGAGCATGGCATCCACACCCAAGAGGTTCTCCAACTTGTCCGCGGCGGGCGCGGCGGCACCCGGCGCACCCGGTGCCGAGGCCGCGGCGGATTCACCCGGCTTGGTAGCTTTGCCGTCGGCCTTGCGCGACGCATCCGCAGCCGTGGCAGGCCGGATCTTAAGATTCTTACCAATGAACCAAGTGACGACCGCAAGAACCAGGAATGGCAACATCGGCAACCCTGGCACCAACGCGAGGAACGCCAGCATCCCCGAAAGGATGACCAGCGCCCGAGGGTACGACGTGAGCTGACGCCCCAATTCTTCGGCTAAGTTATTTTTCGAGGCGGCCCGAGTCACCAGGAGGCCCGCCGCCATGGATGTGACCAGGGCCGGAATTTGCGAAACCAGTCCGTCACCGATGGACAGCAGCGTGTAGCGCGAGAGAGCGTCAGTGAAACTCATACCCCGCTGGGCCATGCCGATGGCAAAACCGCCCACGATATTAACCACGGTGATGATCACCGCCGCCACGGCATCACCTCGAACAAACTTCGAAGCACCGTCCATGGCTCCGTAAAAGTCGGCTTCTTGCTCCACCTTACGCCGGCGGGCCCTCGCCTGCTGTTAATTGATAATCCCAGCGCCCAACTCAGCATCGATGGCCATCTGCTTGCCGGGCATGGCGTCCAAGGTAAAACGGGCCGCCACTTCAGCGATACGGCCTGCACCCTTGGTGATGACCACAAAGTTGATGATCACCAGGATGGCGAAGATGACGATACCCACCACGTAATTGCCACCGACGACAAAGTTACCAAAGGCCTCAATAATATGTCCGGCATCGCCGTTGATGAGGATCAACCGAGTGGTGGCCACATTGAGGGCCAACCGAAACAAGGTGACGAAGAGCAACAGGGACGGAAACACGGTGAACTCCGACGGATCCTCGGTGTAGAGGATGACCAGCAAGATGAGCAGCGACGAAGCGATGCTGACCGCCAAGAGCAAATCCAGCAGCAGCGGCGGCACCGGCAGAATGAGCAGCAGCACCGTGCCAAACACGCCCACCACCAACCAGAGGTCCATCTGGCTCAGGCGAACCAACCAACTGTCCTTTGTTTTTGTCATCGCGTCCGTTTCAGGACCGACCAAAAGCAACTCTCGATCCAAGTTGATTTTATGGCGTTTTTACTGGGTTTTATTGAGTTTTCGACTCCAGATCCGGCAAACTCTGCCGGTTCACTAGAACCCGAATTGCTTCGACCGCACAGGCAGTCGCCGCGCAGTCGCGTCATCGACAAAGTGACACCTCACCCTACCCCGAACCGCCTCGATCCCGCCCGAGTGCCGGTCAGAGAGTCGCTACAAAATTGGAGACCGGATCGCGGGAGGAATCTAGTGTGGGGCTTGTGACTCCGACGTTGCTGATTGTGGATGATGAGAAGTCGACCCGCGATGGGCTGCGGACGGCGCTCGAAGACAAATTTGACGTCTATGCGGCTCCGGATGCGGCGGGAGCTTGGCAGTTGTTGGAAAAGGAACCCGTGGATGTGCTGCTGACAGACCTCCGCATGGCCGGCGACGACGGACTGGCACTCATCCGCAAAGCGAAGGCACTACCGAAACCTCCGGTCTGCATCTTGATGACGGCCTATGGTTCCGAAGACCTGGCCGTCGAGGCCATGAAGCAAGGCGCCGACGACTACATCAGCAAGGGTCGCCTGCAAATCGATGAACTAGAGTTGCGCATTCAACGGGCCCTCCGACGCAACCGACTCGAAACCGAAAACGAGCAACTCCATCAGCGTCTCGATCAACGCTTCGGCTTGGAGAGCTTCATCGGCGAAACTCCATCCATCCGGGAGGTGTTCGAACAAATCCAGCAAATCGGCCCCTCCACCGCCACGGTGCTCATCACCGGAGAAAGCGGCACCGGCAAAGAACTTGTCGCTAAGGCCATCCACCAACTCAGTCGCCGCGCCCGAGGTCCCTTGGTCACCGTCAACTGTGCCGCGCTGCCCGCCACGCTGCTCGAGGCCGAACTTTTCGGTCACGAAAAGGGAGCCTTCACCGGAGCCAATGAACGCCGTATCGGACGAGTAGAACAAGCCCAGGGAGGGACCCTGTTTCTCGATGAAATCGGCGAGATTGACGCCACCACTCAGGTCAAATTATTGCGTCTGATCGGCGAACGCACTTATGAGCGTTTGGGCTCGGGTAAGACGCAGAGCGCCGATGTGCGTTTCCTTTCCGCCACCAACAAAGATCTTAAAACGCTGGTCCGGGCCGGCACCTTCCGCGAAGACCTTTATTTCCGGATCGCGGTGGTGCCCATCCACCTGCCCCCATTGCGCGAACGGGTCGCCGACATCCCGCTCCTCATCAGCTCGTTTCTCAAAGAATTCGCCCGTGAAAACGACAAGAAGGTCACCGCCTTCAGCACCGAGGCGATGGAGCTCATGCTCCGATATCGCTGGCCCGGAAACGTCCGCGAACTAAGGGCCTCCATCGAACACGCGGTGGTCCTGTGCCGCGGTGATCAAGTCCTGCCGCGAGATCTCCCTGCTTCAGTGCGTGAACCCCTCATCGAGGCCGCGTTTATCACACCCGTTCCGCAAGCAAATCTGGCTCCTGGCAGGCTCTCGCTGCGAGAGGCCGAGAAGCAGCTCATCATCCATGCGCTCAAGGAATGCGACGGCAACCGAACCGAGGCGGCCTTGAAGCTGGGAGTGAGCCGCAGAACGCTGCACCGCAAACTTCACGAGTTCGAGCTGCACGACCTTTAGGCCAGAGTTTTCCTTAAGCACCCGCGGACACCCTGCTCCGGGCAAACTGTTTTTACTGGGAGGCCCTGTCCGATTGGGTCCGTGCATCGTAAAGACCCGTGCCCGTCGCGACGGCATTGGCCACCAGGCAGGCCAGCAGTGCAGGCAGGAGGAGTTCGGGCCCAAACAATTCCCAACCCAGAACCGCGCAGGCCAGCGGCGTGTGACTGGCTGCGGCAAACACTGCCACAAATCCCATCGCAGCAAATTCCTGCACGGGCCAACCAGCCAACGTCGCAAGGGCGTGCCCGAGGGCTGCCCCCACAAAGAAGAGCGGCGTGACTTCGCCCCCCTTGAATCCACCGGCCAAGGTCACTGTGGTGAAGAGCAGCTTCCATCCCCAACTCCAGGCCGTGACACCTCCCACTTCAAAGCAACGAATGAGCGAAGGATCGCCCGGCAATCGACCGGTGACACCAATCCCCAAGTAGGCATCGGTACCAAAGAGTTGAGTCATCGCGATCACCACAAAGGCCGACGCCACCGGTAGGGCCCACCGGGGAATGGCCAGTCGCTCAAAGAGTCGGCCCCATCCGCGGAGGCAGCCCACGAACAACCGGGCCGCTAGGCCAAAGACCAACGCCGCCAGCGCGCACTGCCAGAGTCCTCCTGCCGGTTGGAGCGGGAGGGCCCGAGCCAACGGATAAACGGTGTGATGGACCCCGAGAGCCACGCACGTCGCATGACCCAGCCAAGACGCCACCAGACACTGCAGCGCTCTGCGCCACTGGAATCGCCCGAGAACCGGCAATTCAATCGCATACAGCGCCCCCGCCCACGGAGTCCCGAACACGGCACCAAATCCGCCGGCGATGCCCGCCAACACGGCGACGGAGGGATCCGGAACAAAGGCACTCAAGCGCCTTCCCCATACGTGAGACAACGCCGCCCCCATTTGCACGGCCGTGCCTTCCCGACCGACCGAACCACCACACAAGTGGCTCAAGAGTGTCGCCCCCAACACCAGCGGCGCCATGGTCCAAGGCACACCGGGCGAACGCCGGTGAGCCACGTCGAGCAGTAGACTCACGCCTCGTTCGGAGCCGGGTCCCCACGCTGCGTAGGCGCGGATCATGAGGAGACCCGCCACCGGCAACAAAAACAACAACCACGGGTACCGCCAACGGGTCGCGGTCACCGCATCGAGCGCGGTCAAAAAAAACGCGCTGGTCAACCCGGAGCCCAGCCCTGCCAACGCCGCAATCCCCAGGCCCGCGAGCAGGCGTTCAGTAGACCGCAGTTGCGGGGACGGCAAGGCCGGAGTCATGACGACGATCGGGAATGGCCCGCGGCCTTGCGATGACGAGGACCAAGATTAGCGGAGGCGAAGCGCGATCTGCTTATCGAGCTCGCTGGCCAAGAGAATGTCGGCCTTGCCATTGGACTGCCGAGCCTGGACGAAAATGCGGCTGGCGTTGGGCTCCAACTCCTCGACGCGAATCCACAGGGTGCGGTTCTCGATTTTGGCCGAGAGGGTCTTACGGACAACATCCTCCGAAGTCAGAGTGCCGTTAAAGACCAACGTGGCCTTCGCCGCCTCGAACAACTGGGCTGCCGGTCGCTCATAGCGGCTTTCGATGTAATCCAAGGCGAAAGGCACACCTACCTTCACGCGACCTTCTTGGGTCCGGTAACAACCGGTGAAACTCGCGAGGCCGATCAACAGGGCAGAGACGGTCAAAAACTTGTTCATTGCGCCGCGATGCAATCACACCGACCCCTAGGGTCAAGCCCACGCTCCATTCATTTGCTAATTGAACTTTCCCTAGGCACTCTCAGCGGAATTGATCTTTGGGTCGGAGAAAGAACCGTCGAAGAAGCTGGAAAGAACCTTTCTTGACAGCTGTCCACAACGGGTTTCTCACGGTGATCGGAGTGCTTATCGAAGTGAAAATCGAGAGCCGCCGAGAATCAAAAACCAATTCAATGATTGACGTGGTGTGATCGTTTGATAGAAACCGCCCTCCTTTTCGGATACTTGATGAAGACCTATCTGCCCAAAGTCGACGTGCAGCGCCGTGCGTGGCGTGTGATCGACGCCAACGGCGCCATCCTCGGCCGCCTCGCTGTCCAAGTTGCTGACGCTCTGCGCGGCAAAGACAAGCCCGTGTTCACCCCCCACCTCGATGCCGGTGACTTTGTGGTCGTCATCAACGCCGAGAAGATTGTCCTGAGCGGGACAAAAGAGTCGGACAAGCTGTTTATGTCTTACTCTGGTTGGAAGGGTGGCGAAAAATATCGCTCCGTGGCTCAGGTTCGTGCCGCACATCCCGAGCGCCTCGTGATGCACGCCGTCAAAGGCATGCTCCCGAAGAATCGCTTGGGTGACCAGTTGCTCACCAAGCTCAAAGTGTACTCCGGTTCCAATCACCCGCACTCCGCGCAGGAACCGCGCGACATGAAGTACGTCGGCTAATCCCCTTTCCTCTCCACCATGACGAACTCCAACGAATTCCTTGGCACCGGCCGCCGCAAGACTTCCGTGGCCCGGGTCCGCATCTCTGCCGGCTCCGGCAAGATCCATGTCAATGGTCGCACCTTCGAGGTGTACTTTCCTCTCGAGTCCCAGCGCATGGCTGTCCAACAGCCCTTCGTGACGACCGCAACGTCGGGCAAGTACGATGTGTTCATCAACGTCGCTGGCGGCGGCCCTGTCGGTCAGGCCGGAGCGGTCCGTCACGGCATCGCTCGCGCCCTCATTGAGGCCGACGCGGCCCTGCGCCCGTTGCTCAAGGCCGACGGCCTGCTGACCCGCGATCCTCGTATGAAGGAGCGCAAGAAGTACGGTCAGCCCGGCGCCCGCAAGCGCTTCCAGTTCAGCAAGCGCTGATCGGCTGGAGCCTCACAGAGGCACTCGAGGCTTCACTGTCTCGCTACTTGCATTCGACAAGTTTCGACAAAAACCCCACCGATTTGGTTTCGGTGGGGTTTTTATTTTAACAACCCAAAGGGCAGCGGGGCCGGTGCTCTTTCCAAACGCCCATTCCTCGTCCCCATTGCCAACCCCCATTCCGAGTCCGCTAAAATCCCTGTTCGCCCCCTGCGGACGCGTTCTGTAGAGTTCCACCCCGGTTGCGTTGTCCATGAATTCCAATTCCAAATCCGTTCGCGTCGCCATCGTCGGAGCCTCTGGCTACTCAGGCGAAGAACTTGTCCGCCTGCTCCTGCGCCATCCCCAGGTCGAACTCGTGGCGGTCACCTCGCGTCAAAGTGCCGGGCAAACCATCGCTCAGGTATTTCCCAAGTTCGCCATGAACCCGGTGGCTCGTTCGTTGAAGTTCAGCGATCCCGACACGGCCACTCTGGCTCAACAGGCAGAAATCGTTTTCCTAGCCCTGCCCCATGGCGTGGCCGCTGAATTTGCCATCCCGCTGTTGCGAAGCGGCTGCCGGGTGATCGACCTGAGCGCCGACTTCCGTCTCAAGAGCGCGGCCGTGTACAAAGAGTTTTACGCCCACGACCACCCTGCCCCGGAACTCTTGGCGCAGTCGGTGTATGGCTTGCCGGAGATTCACTGGGAGGCGATCCGAGGCGCCCGCTTGGTGGCGTCGCCAGGGTGCTATCCCACCAGCATTCTTTTACCAACACTCCCGCTCCTACGAGATGGATTAATCCGGCCGACCGGCATCATCGCCGATTCGCTGAGTGGCGTCAGCGGGGCTGGCAGAAAAGCCGATGTCGACTACCTGTTCTGCGAGTGCAACGAAAGTGTGCGACCCTACGGCGTCCCCAAGCACCGTCACCTCTCAGAAATTGAAGAGCAGCTCTCGGCCGTGGCAGGCAGCCCCGTCGTCATCCAATTCACGCCCCACCTGATCCCCGTCAACCGAGGCATCCTAACCACCCTCTACCTGGCACCCATCCAGCATCTTTCCAGCCCAGAAGAGGTAACCTCCCTGGGAGAGCAAATCTCCGCCTCCTACGCCAAGGCCTACTCCAACGCGCCATTCGTCCGCTTGCTGGAAGGCAAGGCCTTGCCCGACACCAAGAATGTGGTGGGCACCAACGTGGTGGAAATCGCTTGGCGGCTCGACCCTCGGACCGGCCGACTCATCGTCATGAGCGCCGAAGACAACATTCTTAAAGGAGCCTCCGGTCAGGCAGTCCAGAGTTTGAACCTGATCTGTGGATTCCCGGAAACGACCGGATTAATTTGATACACCCTCGATCCCGCACCTCGGAGGATGCTCCGATTGGGGAGAGAGTTAAAATATTCCGACCGCGCCTGCGGGTATTGCCCGGGAAGGCCGCGGCTTCTAAGATCCCTGACCTGATTAGAGACTATTGCAACCATGAGTGAGACCCCGTCTGCTGAAACGCCCATCAACCCGAACGAGACCGCCACTGCCAACGGCCCTGCGACAGAGGCATCCGGCTTGGATCCCGTGCAGGCCCAATTGGCCGAAGTGCAGGAGCGGTATGTCCGCCTGTATGCCGATTTCGAGAACTTCAAGAAACGCGCCGCACGCGAGCGAGATGAAGTCCGCCGGTCCACCACCGAGTCCGTGCTCGGCCGATTGCTTCCGGTGCTCGACACCTTCGAAATGGCCATGCAAGCCGCGGCTCAGCCCAACACCAACCTCGAGTCGCTCAAGGCCGGCGTGTCCATGATCCAAGGGCAATTGCGCAACACGGTCGCCGATTATGGCGTCGAAGAAATTGATGCGATGGGCAAGCCGTTTGACCCCGCACTGCACGAAGCCCTCTCCCAGCAGGAAACCACCGAAGTCGCCGAGGGCTTGGTGATCTCCCAAAATCGCAAGGGCTACCGCATGAAGGATCGCCTCCTGCGGCCTGCAGCCGTGGTCGTCGCCCGCAAGCCCGGCTCCACCACCACGAACACTTCGAGCGAATCCTGAACCATGGCTGCCTCGAAGAAGCG
>JAPLUH010000040.1 GCA_026397675.1 Verrucomicrobiota bacterium | reverse complement strand
TCGCTTAAGAAGATCCGCTTCGGCGGGCAAATTGGTGCTACGCACCGCAAATCGTGAACACGGGCCGTAAAAATAAACCAGTCAAAACGCAAACGAGCCCGCTTCACAAAAAACTATTCAGATGCAGATGAATCAGCCCTGCCCGGTCCCCCGGTCTTTGGTGGACGGTCGAGTCCGAAGTCAAAGCCTCATGAGGACGATCCTCGATGCGAAAGAGGAGCAAGGGGCCGGCCTGCCCCGCCGTTCAGATCCTGGCGGTCGAATCCTAGCGTTCGGATCCTGGCGTTCGGATCCAATTAAGACAAACCGGGTTCCGCCGCAGTGGTGCCACGGGTTCTGCGGATGCGGGCGTGGAACGCCTCGCATCCGCAGACGATCGCGTCTCGCGAGCCTGCCTGCCGACCAACCCTTTAGTTCTTCGGCTGGATGCCCTTGGGGGCGTCGGTGGCCGCGGGCTTGGCTTCGGCGCCGATGGCGAAGAGGTGAGTCTGGCTGGCCACATACATGGTGCCGTTGGCCACGATGGGGGTGCTGTATACGGGAGCTCCGAGGTTGGTCTCGCTCAAGACTTGCGCCTTGGGCCCGCCCTTGGCAGCCAACACCACAAAGTCGCCGTCCTCATCGCCGACATACACCTTGCCGTCGGCCACCAGAGTCGAGCCCCACATGTGGGCCTTCATGTCATACACCCAGTGCAGCTTGCCGGTCTCGGCATCGAGGCAGTGCACGAAGCCGGAGAAGTCGCCAATGAAGAGCAGGCCCGTGGCCGGATCGATGCTCACGCTGGAGATCGATCGCTTGATGCCCTTGTAATCCCACAAGATGCCGGTCTGGGTCAGGTCGCCCTTCTTGGTGGCGTCGAGGCAAACCAAGCGGCCCACGCCTTCACCGTGCTCGGGATCTTGGCCCGTGGCCACGTACACGCGGTTCTTGTAGAAAACCGGGGTAGAGTTGATTTCGCTGGGACCTTCGGCGGCAGGATATTTGTAGGCCTTGCCCGACTTGTCGGCCTTGTACTCGGGCGGGTTGAGGTCGGCCCAGAACACTTTCTTGAGGTAGTCGGTGTCCTTGTCTTCGTCACGGTCGAGCGGCGCGCCCGGCAAAATGGGGACGATCTTGGATCCACTGCCCTTCTGCGGCTTGGCGTCGAGGGCGTAAACCACGCCGTCGCCACCGCCAAAGAAGACAAGGTTCTGGTCACCCACCTTGCCGGTCGAGGGCGAGGTCCACTGGCCGTGGAAAATCCGCGGGCCAACGCCGACGTTGTCTTCACCGACCAGCTTGCCGGTCTTGGCGTCGAGCGCGATGAAGCTCGGGGAAGTCGGCGACGGGATGTTGACGTGGGTCCAGTCCTGACCGTTGGAAGTGCAAACGTAGAGGATGCCGTCGACCATGAGCACCGAGCTGTTGGAGGCGTTGTGCGGAAACACACCCAGCTCATCCATCATGTCGTAGCGCCAAATGAGGTCGGCGTCCTGCTTGGAGGGATCGACCGGCGCGGACTCCTTCGGTGTGTCCTTGGCCATGTACTTGGCCTCGTCGGTGTACGGGCCTTCGTTGCCATTGGCCATGCCTTCGGTGTCGAGGCACAGCACCTCGCAGCGGCTGGTGACGATCCAGAGCCGGTTGCCCACCACCAGCGGCGAGGCCAGGAGGCCCAGGCTCTCCCAGTCGTTGACCTTGCCCGACTTGAGCTTGGGAACCACCAACTGCCACAGGAAGGCGCCGGTCTTTTCGTCGAAGCAATACAAGATCGAGCGGTCACCCACCTGCTTCTTGTCGCGGGGCGACTCGTTGTTGGTGCCCACGTACACCTTGCCGCCGGCGACCACCGGGTTTCCGTAGCTCTGCGAACCGAGCTTCACGGCCCACTTCACGCCCTTGGTGGTGGCTAGGTCGATCTCCTCAGTGCCGGTCTTCAGCTTGCCCGGCTCGAAGCGATCGGGCAGGCCCTTGGCGGGCGAGTAGAAGTTGCGACCGGGATCGTTGCCGCCCCATTGGGGCCAATCTTCGGCGCGCGCCAGAAGGCCAGCACTCAGCAGTGCGGCGGTGAGAAGCGGAAGTGCGTTCATGGATGAGGAAATGAAACGGAATTTCGTTCAGTCAGGCAAAGAGTGTCGGAGAAGGTTGAGCAAGGGTCGCTCAGTTAGCGGTGACGCGGATGTTGTCGACGGCCACGCGCATCTCTTGGGGCGAGAATCCGTAAAGGCCCGGAGAACCATTGGCATGGGCCTTTTTGTGGGGCACTTCGATGGTCCAGGTCTCGGGCTCTGGGTCGCCCTTCTTCCAGGCCTTGCCGCGCACGATGCCGGAGCCGTCGGCAGCCACGTCAACGCGGGTCTTGAGGTGGTACCACGTTTCCGGGGCCCACTTGAAGGGCACGGCCACCTTAATGCGCTCCTGGTTGGAGTTGACCTCCAACTGTTGGGAATTGCCTTTCAGGATGATGGCATAGCGCTGATTGATGACGCCCACTTCAGACATCTTGCGCTTGTTGCCTTCGCTCAAGACCTCGGCCTCGACCGTGTAGTTCTTCATGTCAGGGAAGCCGAAGAAGACCTGGCCGCGCTGGAAGAGCTTGTTTTCGATGGTTTTAACGAGGGCCTGATTGGTGCCGCCGGCCGCATCTTTGCCGCGCACTTCGAAGCGGAAACGGGCGGAGTTCCACGGCAGTGGCGGATACGCGAAGGGCGTGGGCGACTCCACCGTGTTGGTGGTGATGTTGGTCAGGGCGAAGGTCTGGAAGTTCTGCACCAGCGGCAACCCAGGCAGCACGCGGCCCTTGATAAAGCCCGAGATCACCTTGCCGTCGGGACCTTGCAGAGTGGCCTTGAACTGGCCAGCGCTACCGGCCGGGGCCAGTTCGGCGACCAATTGGCCCGCCGCGTTGAAGGATCCTTTGAGGGTGGCCTTGACGAGCGCGGTGGGCGGGATGAACGGCTCCCACTTGAGAGACTTCGGATCAACGCTCTCGGCCACGGTGAAGCCGTTGGCATCGAGCACGCGCACGCGGAACGACTGGGTCTGGCCGGGGCGCAGCAGCACCTCGTAGGGAATGGCCTGCAATTGGGCTGCCGGTCCGGGCTTGGGCCAGGCGACCGGGGCGGGGTTCGCCGTCAGGCCGGCGTTGCGACCCTTCTGGCCGAAGGCGTAGAGCTTCTTGTCCGTTTGCAGGTACACCTTGCCGTTGTAGCCCACGGGCGAGCCGAAGACGCGGCCAGTGACCTGAGTGCGGCTCACTTCCTCGGCACCGTCGGCTCCGGGTCGCAACACGAGCAAATCGCCATTGGCGACACTGTCGGCGTCGGACGAGGTGGCCGCGGTGGCGTCTTTCAGGGTGACGTACATGCCCACGTACAGCAGGCCATCGGCGTAGAAGGGCGTGCTTTGGCGCTGTTCGATGCCGACCTTCTTCTTCCACAGCACCTTGCCGGTGGCGGCCTCGACGGCAGCCAGGTCGCCCGTGCCGGTGATCTCATAGAGCGTGTCGCCCACCACGACCGGCGAGCTGGCCAGCGAGCCGACGCTGTTGCGCCATTGCTCGAACACTTTGGGTCCGAAGACGTGCGGCGTGGTGGCGTTGGTGGGCTGAACCTCCGCGGGAGTCGGGATGCGGAAGAGGGCCATGCGGCCGATTTCCGACGAATCGAGGTTCTCGGATTCGTGCAAGGCCACGAGGTTGTCTTTCCAGCGCACCAGCGCGGCATTGATGCCGCCCTTGGCACCGGCCTTGGCGAAGGGGAATCGCCAGAGCGGCTCGCCGGTCCGGGCGTTGATGGCCAAAATGGAACTGTCGCCGCCGGCGCTGTAGAGCACGCGCTTACCACCCCAGAGGTCGAGCCAAGGCTGGGAGAAGGTGTTGTCTTGCGGGCGGTCACCGGGCGCGCTCGACCAGACCAGTTCCCCGGTCTTCTTGTCGAAGGCGTAGAAACGGTCGCCGGCGGCACCGTGGGCGCCCCAGGCGCTGGTGATGCCGCGCACGATCACCAGTTCATGGTCGATGACCGGGGTGGCCGTGCGAGAATTCGGGAAGGTAAGCCGGCCGAACTCCTCCATCATGGAGTGCTTCCACAGCAATTTGCCCTCAGGCGAAAAGGCCATGAGCAGGCCCTGCGTGTGCTGGGCGTAGATATTGCCGGTCTCGGGATCCACCGTCGGCGACGAGGTCGCGTAGCGCAGGTAAATCGTGTCGCTCAGGAAGTCGCTCTCGCCGTGACGCCACAGTTCCTTACCGGTCTCAGCGTCGAAGCAGGCCGTGAACTCTTGGAGGTCTTGGCCATCGCCCTGGTAGCCATTGATGTACAGGCGGCCGCCCGAGATCACCGGCGTGCTTTGGCCCGGAAAGTCCACGCTCCAGAGCGGAGCCTTGGCATCGAGCTTCTGCGGCAATCCTTTCTCGGTAGACACCGAAGTGCCCAAGGGGCCACGCCAGGTAAGCCAGCCATCGGCGGCCGACAATTGCAGGGACAGGGCGACAACACCGGAAAACAAGGCAGCAACTGAGAAAGCGTTCATGACGGAGAGGCGTTTCCGAACAAGGCAGAACGTGGCGGTCCCACCCCGAGCTGGCAAACCAAATTGATACGGGTACGTATCAAATCCGTGCACCGACGGAAACAGGGGCCAACGGATCCAAGGTCTCGCGATTCACCTCGAACAGGGCCAGGCAAACTTGAACCCGGGAGGGGTCGTTGAGGCACACCGTGCCTTCGCGGAGGCGCGGTTGTGGCGATCCGGCCAGATGAAGGGGGTGCCGGCGCACCGCATCTTGGGCGTATTCGGCGAAGCTGGCGAATCCGGCGGCCTTGAGCTGGGAGCGATTCACGAGCCGGAACAGGCCATGGCTGCCCGGAGCCACGACCCGCATGAGCTCGAGGGTCAGGCGGCCCATGGTGTAGCGCGGGTTAATCTCCACCACGGGCTTGAGCCGGGGGCCTTCGGGTGTTTGGCACACCAGCGCATCGATGCCGATAGGTCCACGGAAACCGACTGCGGCCAACCGCGTTTCGAGCGCCGAGGCGACAACTTCGTACACGCGCCGCAGGATTCCAGGCGCATCCGGCCAGGACTTGAAGGCCCGCACCACCCGCGCCGGCGGACGTCGCTCGAAGCCCGGGCTCGCCCCATTGGCCAGGAACTGTCCGCGATGGTCGTTGAAGAGGTCGGTGAAGCCGATGCGCCGAAGTCCGCCGTCCGTCCGTTCGAATTGCACCGAAAAATCGGCCAGGCGTTCCAGCCACGGCTCCACCACCAGGGTCTGACCGGCCTCCAGAGATTCGGCCATCCAGCGGCGCTGGGTGTCGAGGAGTTGAGGCTCCCAAAGCCGGATGGCATTGGCCCCGGCCAATCCGAGGGCTTGCTTGACCACCAAGCGGTGGAATCCCCGGGCCCGGAAATCACGGATGACCTCCAGCGCCACGGGCAAGTCCGTGACTGGCACTCCGATCGTTTCGACCGAGCACAGCGCCGGAAAGACCGACACGAGTTCCGAATGGATTTCCTGCAAAAACCGCGCACTCCAGGCCTTGGAATACATCGCGGCGATGCGGGGGTTGAAGCAGTCGTCAGGGCCCCGGTCATCGCCGGTCACTTGCGGGAACAGCGAGCCCAGGCGTTCCAAGCTATCCGGGGCCCAGGCCCAGGGGCGCAGACCGCCGATTTTGCGTTCGCCGAGCAACTCGGCGAGCCCATGGCCGAGCCTGTTATCGTGCCCATTGCCCAGTCGAACGCCCTCCGGGGCCACCAAGAACTCGGGCAGCTCGAAGCCGGCCGATTTCAGGGTCGCCAGAAAGTCCGGGGCTGGAGCTTCAGGCACCACCACCACGTCGTCGCGGCGGGCCAGGAACTGCGGCAGGTGAGCCAGGTCGCGGGCCAATTGACGGGCCGGGGCGGCCGGCGTGAATCCGGGCCCGCGGGCGATGTATCCCTCGGCCAGCGGATTGAAGAGGAAGACTTGCGGCGTGCGCCCCTTGGAACGGGCGAAAAGATCCAACTGGGCGATGAACTCCGGCTCAAGACCGGCCGCACGGCGGGCTTCTTCATTGAACTCAACGCCTTTGGCCCGTTGCGGCGACAACGGAAAATGCAGGGCGCCGCAGAAGGCTTCCCAATCGCTGGCGCTCGGATCCTTCCACTGGCGAAACCACTTCAATCCGTGGGCCACGTGCCCGATCTCGTCGTGCAAGATGCGGCGCAGGAGCGCGGCCGTCTCGAGGTCGCCCGCCTCGGCGAACCCCCGGGAAAAGACGCGGGCGAAATCGAGGTTGGCCTGCTCGAAGGTGAGGCTCAGCCCAGTGACGAAGTCCATCGGCTGGCGCATCGGGGACACGGATCGCCAGAAATAGCCGCTCACGGGCAGCTCACCGAAGGCAATGCCGCAAGCCTTCATGCGGTCGAGGTACAGGCGCACGTGTTCCTGCTCCTCGCGCAAGGTGTGCAAGACGCCCCGACGAAAGGCCGGGGGCGCATCGGGGAAGCGCAGGAGCGCCAAGGCCATCAATTCGGTGGCCAGGAGTTCGTGATTGGCGAAGAAGTGCAGGACCTTGCCCCGCCCTGCCTCAGTATCCAGTCCATGCAGGCCGGGAAACTCGGCCTTGCCAGCGGTGCCCGCCTTGTCGGCGCCCGATGGCTTGAAGCGCAATTCGACGGGCCGACCGGGTTCGACCCCAGAATCCCACGCCGACCCGGGACGCTCGTCGGTGAGGCGCCCGCCCGGCGGGTCGATGAGCTTTTCCTCCAGCGTCGTCGCGCAGAGGATTCGCTCGGCAAACTCGCGCAATTCCACGTCCCAGTTGTCGACTCAACCCGCCTTTCTGTCCAACCGATAGCCAACCGGTCGGAATCTTCCGGGAGCAAGGATGCGGCAGAGAACGAGTTACCAAGCTCTTCCGAGTCCACCGATGCCCGTGAACAACCGTGGGGCGAAATTGGACGCAGAGACTGCGTCCGGAGCAGAGGAGGCGAGGGCGGCCGGGGGGCGGTTCAATCACTCGGCCGCCGGCCGCCTCACCAACTACTGGCAAGCCTCACAGGTGCCGCCGTTGCGCATCGCTTCGATGGAACAGGCGTTCTTTTCATCTGCGGTGAACTCGCGCTTCGGTTCGGCCGCGGGCCGGCGCTCGCGGTTCGCGCTATCGATGGCGCTCTTGTTCAGAGTGCGCAGGTAATAGGTCGTCTTGAGTCCGCGCTCCCAGGCCTCGCGATACATGAAACTCGCGGTGCGAGCATCGCTTTCCGCCAGCCAAAGGTTGGTGCTCTGAGCCTGGTCGATCCACTTCTGGCGCACGGCGGCGCATTGAAGAATCCAGGTCGGAGCGATCTCGAAGGCGGTCTTGTACAACCGCTTGAGTTGCTCCGGGACGCGCTCGATTTGCTGCACGCTGCCATCGAAGTATTTCAGATCGGCCAGCATGTCTTCGTCCCACACACCCAAGGCTTGCAAGTCGCGCAGCAAATGGTCGTTGGTGCGGATGAACTCCCCGCTGAGGTTCGACTTGGTATGGATGTGCTTGTACGTCGGCTCGATGCACGGCGTGCAGCCCAAGATGTTGGAAATGGTGGCCGTCGGAGCGATTGCCAGGCAGTTCGAGTTGCGCATGCCTTGCCGTGCGATGCGCTGACGGAGCGAGTCCCAATCGAGTCTCGAGTTGCGGTCGACGAGGATCGGCGTGCCGCGCTCCTGCTCGAGTAAATTCAGTGTGTCGAGCGGCATCAGGCCTCGGCTCCACTTGGAACCGGCGTAGCTCGGGTAGGTTCCGCGCTCCTCCGCCAGGTCACTGCTCGCGCAGTAGGCGTGGTAGGCGATGGCTTCCAATGCTTCATCGTTGAAGGCGACCGCCTCGGCGGAATCGAAGGCCACCTTCTTGTCGTACAGCGCGTCTTGCAGCCCCATCACGCCGAGTCCGACCGGTCGGTGACGCAGGTTGGAATTGGCGGCGGCTTCGACCGGGTAGAAGTTGATGTCGATGACGTTGTCGAGCATCCGCATCAACACGGTGATGGTGCCGCGGAGCTTGTCGTTGTCGATGGACCCATCCGGGCGCAAATGCGCCGCAATGTTGACACTGGCGAGGTTGCAGACAGCCACCTCGGAGGAGGAGGTGTTCAGCTCGATCTCGGTGCAGAGGTTGGAGTTGTGGATCACGCCGGCGTGGTCCTGCGGGTTACGAACGTTGGCAGGATCCTTCCAAGTCATCCACGGGTGGCCCGTTTCGAAGAGCATCTCGAGCATCCGCTTCCACAGCTGCAACACGCGCACCTTGCGACCCCAGAGCTTTCCGGAGTCCACCATCCGCTCATACTCCTCGTAGCGCTCCTCGAACTTCCGTCCATAGAGTTCGGGAAGGTCCGGGCAGTCGTTGGTCCGCAAGAGGGTCCAGTTGGCGTCCTTGGGCAATTGGCCGTCCGAAATGGCCTTGAGTCGCTTCATGAACACATCGGGAATCCAATGCGCGGTGTTCATGTTGTGGGTGCGGCGACGGTCGTCTCCAGTTTCCTTCCGGAGGTCGAGGAAGTCTTCGATGTCCGCGTGCCAGAGCTCCAGATACGAACACAGCGCACCGGGACGCTTGCCACCCTGGTTCACGGCGATGGCAATGTCGTTGGAGACCTTCAGGAAGGGGATGACTCCGGAGCTCTCGCCATTCGTGCCATGAATATGGGCGCCCGCTCCGCGAATTGCCGTCCACGAGCAACCGAGGCCGCCGGCCCACTTGGAGAGGTGCGAGAAGCGGCGCCAGGTCTCGGTGATCTCCTCGATGGAGTCGCCGCAATAGAGCAGATAGCAGGAGGAGAGCTGGGAGTGCAGCGTGCCGGCGTTGAAGAGTGTCGGGGTAGAGGAGCAGGCCCGGCGCGACTTGTAGATGCTGTAGAACTCGGCCGCACGCGCTTCACGATCTTTCTCTAGGATGGACAGACCCATGGCCACGCGGAGCCAGAAAACCTGAGGAGCTTCCAGACGGATTCGACGGTTGGTGACGAGATCCGTGTCGTGGATGAGGTAGCGGTCGAAGAGGGTCTGGATGCCGATGAAGTCGAACTGGAGATCGGCAAACGGATCCAGGGTTTCCGCCAGCTTGGGCAAATCGAACGTGGCGAGCCGGGGATCGAGGCGGCCCAGTTGGATGCCGCGCGGGATGTAGGCCAAGAATGCGCGACGATGAGCTTCTTTCAACGCCTGCGGGCCGTCGGCCACCTTCCACTGCAACGTCTCCTCGTAAATGTAGGAGAGGAGGATGCGGGCAGCAAAGAAGCGCGCGTCGGCATCGACATCGAGCAGCGACTTGGCGTTGAGGATGATGGTGTCGCGGCGTTCGAGAGGGCTCAGGTTGATCGACGTGCTGCGCAGCAGCCGGGTGAGCACCTCGTCATCGGGCAGCGACGGGGTGAGGCCAATTTTGGCGAAGGAAATGCGCGCACGGATATCGGCCAACTGGGCGCGGGTCGCCAGTTCGAGCTGATGGCCCGAGTCATCGGCCACGGCTCCGCCCAACTTGCGTTCGGCTTCCCGACGGGCCCGATATTTTCCGTAGGTCAGCGCGACGTGCGGCTGACCGATCTTGATGAGCGTTTCTTCGACCAGGTCTTGAAGCTGCTCGATGTGGATGAAACTCGGCCGTTCCCGGCGCATCTTGAACTCGATCTGGGCCTGGACCTGCTGTCCGATGGATTCCTCGACCCCTTGGGCCACGCAGGCCGCGGAGACCGCACGCGAGATCTTGTGACCCAGCCAAGGCACCACCCGCGGCTTGCCTGAGGCGTCGGTCGGCAGGTCGCGCCGGATGACCTGCGGAAACTCGCCGGACTCTACGGCCGACTCATCATTGGTGAGCGAAAACGGAGCAGTACTGACATTCATGGGAGGGGAACCGACGGCATTGGACAGTGTTTGAATCAGATGCGCGGAACAGTGATTCCGCGTTGGGCCTGGTATTTGCCGCGCCGCTCCGCGTAACTGACTTCGCAGGGCTCGTTGGCGGCAAGGAAGAGGACCTGAGCCAACCCCTCGCCCGCATAAATACGGGCAGGCAGCGGCGTGGTATTGGAGATCTCCAGTGTCACGTGGCCCTCCCACTCAGGCTCGAAGGGCGTCACATTGACGATGATGCCGCACCGGGCGTAAGTGCTTTTCCCGACGCAAAGTGTCAGCACATCGCGGGGGATCCGGAAGTACTCAACGCTTCGAGCCAGGGCGAACGAATTCGGCGGCACCAGGCAAGAGTCGCCGCGCATGTCGACAAACGAGCGCTCATCGAACGCCTTGGGGTCAACCACGGCATTGTAGACATTGGTGAAGACCTTGAACTCATTGGCCACACGCAGGTCGTAGCCGTAGCTCGAAAGCCCATAGCTGATCACGGGATTCCCATCGGTTGTCTGACGGATGAGGACTTCTTCGAACGGTTCGATCATCGCATGCTCACGAGCCATGCGTCGAATCCAGCTGTCGGCGTGGACTCCCATTAGATGAGGTCGTCTTCGGCCGTGTTCTTGAGGCTGCCGCTGGTCTGATACTCAGTGACGCGCGTCTCGAAGAAGTTTTTCTCTTTCCTCAGGAAGATCACCTCGTCGAGCCACGTGAAGGGATTCGAGCTGACGTTGGAAAGGGTCGGCAGCCCGACGCCTGCGAGGCGGCGATTGGCGTTGTATTCGACGTAGGTGAGGAAATCGATCTGGGTCATGCCCACGCCGTCTTCGGGCAAGCAGTCCCGCACGAATTCCTTCTCCAGCTCAACGCCCTCGCGCATGAACTCCACCAACTCGGCCCGGAATTCAGGCGTCCAGAGGTCGGGGTTTTCTGCGATGAGTTGCGTGAGTATGTAGCGGCCCAGCTCGATGTGATTGGATTCGTCGCGCAGCGTGTATTGGAACATCTGCCCGATGCCCGTCATCTTGTTCTGCCGGTGGAGCGAGAGGATCATGGCGAAGAGCGCATAGAACTGCGTGCCTTCCATGACTTGCGTGATGCCGAAGATCGCCTTGGCGAACTTCTGCTTGTTGGCCGTCTTGGTAAGGTCGATACCCATTTTCAGCTCGGGCATCTGCCGGGTGATGAAGGCGTTCTTCTTCTGCACGCTCGGGATGTCGGTGAACTTGGCCGTGACCTCGTCCAAATCGATGTTCAGCGAACCGATGATGTGCAGCAGCGAGTCCATGTGGATGGACTCTTCGGCAATGTGCCGCAGCGATGCATGCTTGAGTTCGGCCGCGGTCAGGTTGTCTTCGATGACATGCAAGACAGAGTCACCCACGATGCCCTCGGCGGCTGAGAAGTAGCCGACGCCCATCTCGATGATCCAGCGCTCCTTCGACGAGAGGGCGCCCGTGTTCCACTGCTGCGAGTCCCGCGTCATGTCGATCACGTCCGGCTCCCAGTGGTTGGCCTTCATCTGCTTATAGATGCGGTAGGCCTCATGGTACTTGAGCGGCAGGATGTTCAGTTCTGCGCTGCGTTGGCCATTGATCACCTGCTTGCCGGCCAAGCGGGCACGGGCTTTGGTCTTGTCGAGGCGGAAGGATTTCGACCCAAGCCGGTGGATGACGAAATCACCCTCCTCAATGGACAGAAAATCGGGGAGGGCGGGTGATTCGGTGGAAGGCTCTGGGACAGCGATGCTCATGAGGGCGTTAAACTTCGGAAAGGGGGTGGGTTTGTTGGTGCGGGCGCCGAGTGCAAATCCTAAGCAGGACACCGAATTTCGGGAGATTATCGGACCTGTTTTGGTTGCTTGGATTGTTGGATTATGCTGGACAGTAGTTTTTGCTTTTCCCGCCTAAGTCACAATAGGTTGTGGTGCGCCACACCGACGACCACTACATAGCGTCACAGTGTTTCGTTCGTCAACTGCGGTGGCTTAAGTTTTTTTTCGCAAATCCTCGGAATGGCTTGCAGGTCGCCATTTCGCTGCAAAACACCCACCGGAGGACGCCATTCTGTCCGGCGCCTTTGCCCCGTGTTGGGATCGTCTGGCGGCGTTGCCCCAGGGGCGGGTCCAAGCTCCCAAAAGCCCCCGGAACTGCGGCTTTTTTGACCCCGATCGCCGCATGGACTTCCAGGCTCGCAGTGCCCGTCGGAAGCTGTCGATCGAGGGATGTGCCGCAGGCCAAGTGGGCGATCGGTTGGACCGAGGAGCGGGTTGGGCAACCCACGGGCTTGCAGGTCCCAGCCTTCCACACGCCAGGCGAACGGAGCTTCGGTCGGCGGCAGCCTTCAGAAAACCCCCAAGGGCC
Organism: Verrucomicrobiota bacterium; assembly: GCA_026397675.1. Taxonomy (GTDB): domain Bacteria; phylum Verrucomicrobiota; class Verrucomicrobiia; order Limisphaerales; family UBA9464; genus SXXZ01. The sequence goes on along the minus strand of JAPLUH010000040.1, from coordinate 8,714 downwards.
CGCAGCGCCAACTCCCGATCCCGACCCCGGAGGCCGTCGGACGTCCGGCCCAAAATTAAGATTTATCTATTTTTAATTATTTTAATCATTAATACAATTGCGCCACAGCGTCATCCAACGGCAAGGTTCCAGCGTTGAGCTCTTCGTTGATCCGGCGCTATTGGCCGTGGGTTCCAATTGAGAAGTTCGGACTCCTCGGCTCATGGATCAACCCGACGCCTGCGTATTCCGATGAAAGCGGACACCTGTTCCGATTCGTATCGGACACTGATCCGACGATATCGGACAGTTGTCGGAGCGAAGCGACGCTCGGCCGTGAGCAATAAAGAACTGTCCGATATGAGGCAAGAAAATCGGGCCTGATTCCGGCTTCGGAGCGAAGCGACGTTTCTTGGGTTCGGGTGACTCGACGCGCCGTGCATTGGCTCGGGCCGGGGAGCGGCGGCGAAGGGCTTCGAGCCCCTGCTCGCTTCGCCGCCGGTCGCCACGCGCAACGGACTCCCCAGGCCCGTGCCAATAGGCGCGCCTACGACCTGCCAACTCGTCAGTCCGAAGGGGGCTTTTGTTCCGTGCGCTTGCGCATGGACTCCCCCTTGAGTTCGAACCGATACGCGTTGTGGATCAACCGGTCCAGGATCGCGTCAGCCACCGTGGCGTCGGCGATGAGTTCATGCCACTGGTCTACCGGGAACTGGCTGGTGATCAGGGTTGCCCCTTGGCGGTCATCGATGATTTCCAGGAAGTCCCGGAAGGGTTTTTCGGCGGCGGCAGCGGTCCCGAGATCGTCGACGATCAGCAGGCTGGCTCGGGCCAGCCTTTTCAAGAGGGTCGGCAGGCTGCCGTCGGCATGGGCCGTGCGCAGGGCTCGGAACAGTTTGGGGCCGTGGAAGAAGATCGTGCGATGCCCATCCCGGCAGGCCTGATGGCCCAGTGCGCATGCCAAATAGGTTTTGCCGACGCCGGTTGATCCGGTGATCAGGCAGTTGCGCTTCTCCTGGATCCATCGGCTGGCGCGCAACTGGTCGACGTGGGCCCGTTTCAAGCCGCGGCTGGCGCGATAGTCGACGCCCTCGGGAGTGGCGTCAGTGATCTTGAGCTGGGCGTATTTGAGCCGTGCGGCCATGCCTCGGTTTTCGCGCCACATCCATTGGCGTTCCACCAGCAGAGCCAGGCGATCCTCGAAGTCCAACCCGGTGATGTCCTTCTGGTGACGTTGTTCCTCCAATGCCTGTGCCATGCCTTCCAGGTTCAGAGCGCGGAGCTTTTCGATGGTCTGGGAGTAGAGCATAGGTCAGGCGTAGTAGGGGCTGCCACGGAGGTTTTCATGGACGGGGCTAGCCATGGGTGGTTCGTGTTCCAGAGGCTGGCTCTCGAGCCTGCTCTGCAGGATGGATTTGATGCTCGTGTAGGAGCAGGTGCCGAAATGCAGGGCTCGCACGCAGGCGGCCTCGACCCGTTGGGCGCCGAGGGCTTTGCCCAGCCGCATGATGCCCAGACATGAGCGGTAACCTTGTTCGGGATGCGGTTTGCTTCGCAGGATCTCCTCCATCACCCGGGCGCAGTTAGGGCCCACGGTCTGGGCCCACGCGACAAGTCGACCAGGAGTCCACTGCAGGTGCTTCTGATGGGACTTGGGCCGATGTTCATCGAGCGTGGTAAAGCGCCCCTTCTGATGGCTCCGCTGATGGGCCGCGACTCGCTTGCCCGACTGGAAGATCTCCACCGTCTGTGAGGTGATCCGCACCTCGACAGGCTGATGCACCAAGGTGTACGAGACGCTGTAGAAGTGGTTCTCGACGGCGACATGGTAGTCGATGTTGACCGTGGCCTTGAGCCAGGTGGACAACGTGAACGGGCTGGACGGCAACGGCAGGAGGCGGCTCTTCTCCAACGTCAAAAAACTCTCCTCCCGGGAACCCTCCAGCTTCTGGAAGGGCTGTGCGTTGATGCGGACCAGCAGCGGAGCGATGGCTTCGTTGAGCGTGGCGATGCTGAAGAAGCGCTGATCGCGCAGCACAGCCAGGATCTGCCGCTCGGCGATCTGTACGCCGGTCTCGACCTTTGCCTTGTCTCGCGGCTTCTTCGGTCGCGCAGGCAGGATCACGGTGCCGTAGTGCTCGGCCATCTCCTGGTAGCTGCGGTGCAGGCGTGGTTCATACCGGCAAGGCTGTGTCACCGCCGTCTTCGGGTTGTCAGGGACAGTGACCCTCGGTACGCCGCTGTAGAAGGCGAAGGCGTGACAATGGGCGGTGATCCAGGAGTCGAGCTGTTCGTTGGGAAAGGCCTCGGCGAAGACCTTGTTGCTGGCCCCCAGTACCGCAACGAACAGGTGGGCTTGAGCCGTCGTACCGTCGGCCGGGTTGTGGATCGCCACGGTCTGGCCCGCCCAGTCCACGAAGAGTTTTTCCCCGGGCACATGAACCTGGCGCAACACTGGATCCAGCGCGCCAGCCCATTGCTGATAGAGCTCGCAGAAACGGCTGCGACCGTAGCCGTCCGGATTTTCCCGGCGGTATTCCTGCCAGAGCAGTTGAAGTGTGACACCCTTGCGCCCCAGCTCCTGACGCAACTGAGCCCAGTCTGGCAGTGGTTTGGATGAGTCTGATGTCGGCGCTGTGGGCAGAGGGCAACCGAGCAACTGATCCTGAAGTTGCTTCTGACTGAGCCCCTCGGGCAGGGGCCAACCGAGGTTCACCGCTTCGGCACGTTTGAGATAATCGCCAACCGTGCTGGCGGGTAACCCGCAACTGCGGGCGATGTCGCGGACTGATAGTTGGCCTTGATGGCGGAGACGGAGGATTTCGTTGATTTGACGCATGTGTAGTGGTGCTCGTGCCATGCAGGTCGCTTGCCTTCGTTGCCATCCGGCACGCAAACCCTTACGGCGGTTTTCTACTCAGCGTCGCTTCCCTCCTTTCCTGACTTGTCGGACACCAGTCCGATCCATATCGGACACTCATCCGGTCGATATCGGACACCGTTCCGGACCAAACCGGACACCCTTCCGATCCCATCGGAAAACTGTCCGACATCAGCCCGGACGACTGTCCGACTTCAATCGGAACACTGTCCGCTTTGAATCGGAACGCTGTCCGACTTCAAATCGGATTGGTGTCCGGTTTGCGTCGGAATACGCAGTCCCTAAGCCCCCGGTCGGGTCGGCGTCGGATGAATACCCTCCGTGGTTGCTCCCGCCGGCAGTCGCTTCGACGAGCGCTCAAATTCTGGCGAAGGGGTTTCCAGAGCCACCCCCCATCCTCCCGGAAACCGAGGGGCCACCCCCTTGGGTCGGCTCTCCCCTGCCGCCGATGTTCTCGCCGCGGAGGCCCGTGGCCGATCCGGTTTCGCCCTGGGCCTTCATCGCGCTGGGAATACTCATGGTGGCCAGCCTACTGGCCTTGTTCATCCCCGGAGAATTGGGACGCATGCTGTTGGGCAGTTGGACGACATGCATCTTCTCCACGATGGCCGTGGCGGCCTACCTAGGGCTGGAACGCTCTTGGGCTCGCCAAGTGTCGTGGCTGATATTGGGAGGAACGCTGATCCTGATGGCCTTGTTCAACGGCCGCATCAGCCTCCGGGCCATGCCCGAAAACGGCGTGAGCCCGAGCCTTCAAGGCAACTACGAGGTGCTCTTGGTGATGTGCCTGTCGTTGCTGTGCGTGATTCCGGGCTTTCTGCCCATCCTCCGCCGATCACACTTGGGGTTTGGGTGGCTGAGCGGAACCACCGAATGGACGAGTGTCCGGCTCTTGGCCCTAGGCACTACGGTCTCGCTGACGCTGTCCTGCTGCATGCCACTGCTGATCCTCGGTGAACCACCCTTTTTGTTGGCGATTCAACGGTAGCCCTTGCGTTGTGGGAGGGGGTGGCGGACGGTTTGTGGCGTACTCAATTATTCCTCATCCATGAAGTCATCTGCATTCTGGAGCCTTGTGGCGGCGGCGACGTTGCCGCTCTTGCCCTCGAGCCTCGTGGCGCAGGCCCCGGCCACCGGGCCGATGCGCGGACCGTTCTGGTCCGGCACGGTCATGCGCGGAAAGGGCGTCGCCGCGGCCATGAAGGGCCTGGCCATCAACCTCGGCACCGATCAACGCAGCCACGTGGTCTATGACCTCGACACGCTGCGCTTGTCCGTTGCCTGGACCGGCGAATTCCTCGAATTCGGCAATACCCTGACCAAGATCGAGTGGCCGCCGCCTCCCTCGGTGAAGGGCACGAACATCGTGTTCGAGACCGCGATGGGTCCGGGTTGGTCGGACATCAGCGGCAACCTGACCGATGCGCGCAAAGACCACCAAGGACCGCTGCCCAAGGACTGGGCCCACTACGAGGGACTCTACCTGCACGGCAATCAGGTGGTGCTGAAGTACACGGTGAGCGGCACTGAGGTGCTGGAAAGCCCCGCGCTCGAAGGTACCGCCGACAAGCCGGTCATCGTGCGCACGATTCAGCCGCTCGGATCGCTCCGCGGCAGCCAGATCGTCATCGCCAAGGCCCCGGCCGGTGCCTTGGAAAGCAGGGCCGGAAACAACGCGTTGGTGCTGCGCGATGCCACACAAGGGACATTCCTGGCAGTGACGGTTGACGAGGGCGTGCAAGGTGCCCTGCAGGTGCGCGACGGCCAGGTGGTCTTCACGCTGGCCAAGGCCCGCGCTGGAGCCGCCTTCCGCATCGCAATCACCTCCGGAGACGCCTCGAAGGGCGCCGGCACCGCCGACCTGCCCAAGCTGGCCGGCAAGGCTGCCGACCTCCGCAAACTGACCCAGGGCGGGCCGGCTCACTGGACGGAGACGGTCTCCACCCAGGGCAAGCTGAACACCGGCGGTGGCGACGGCAGCTACGTGGTGGACACCATCACCGAGCCGTTCCCAAATCCCTACCGGGTCAGCACCTTCCTCGGGGGCTTCGACTTCCTGCCCGACGGGCGGGCGGCGGTTTGCACCTTCCACGGCGACGTATGGATCGTCTCGGGCATCGACGAGACGCTCGAGAAGCTCACCTGGAAGCGCTTCGCCACCGGGTTGTTCCAACCGCTCGGGCTCAAGGTCGTGAAGGGCGACATCTACGTGGCCGGGCGTGACCAAATCACCCGGCTGAAGGACCTCAACAAGGACGGCGAGGCCGACTTGTACGAGAACTTCAACAACGACACGGTCGTCACGCCCAACTACCACGAGTTCGTCCTCGATCTGCACACCGACTCGAAGGGCAACTTCTACTACGCCAAGGGTGCCCCGTGGGAACCCAGTGTGACTTCACCCCACCAGGGCACCATCCTCAAGGTGTCGCCCGATGGAAAGCAGATGGAGGTTTTCGCGACCGGCCTGCGCGCTCCGAACGGCATGACCGTCGGACCCGACGACACGGTGCTGGTGGGTGACAATCAGGGCCATTGGATGCCCTCCTCGAAACTGAACCTCGTTCGCCCCGGCTCTTTCATGGGCATGGTTCCGGCCGCCCAGCGTGAACTCACCCTGAAGTATCCGGATGGTCGCGAGATCCGCGTCAACCCGAGCGATCCCGAAGCCCGCAAAGCCAACAAGCTCAAGGGCTGGGACAGCGCCATGCCCGTTCCCACGGGTTATGACGAGCCCATCGCGTGGCTGCCCATGCGCTGGGACAACTCGAGCGGTGGTCAGGTGTATGTCACCAGCGACAAGTGGGGGCCTTGGAAGGGTTCGCCGCTGTTCATGAGCTACGGCAAGTGCCTGCTGTATGGCGTGGGCATGGACAAAGTTGGTGGTATCACCCAGGCCTCGCTGGTGCCCTTCGGGCTCAAGTTCCAGAGCGGCATCATGCGTGGACGCTTCAACCCCCAAGACGGCCAACTCTATCTGGCTGGGCTCAAGGGCTGGCAGAACGCGGCCACCCGCGATGGCGGATTCTTCCGTGTCCGCTACACCGGCAAACCGGTCCACACCGCCCTCAAGGCCCATGCGGCCAAGAACGGACTGAAGATCACCTTCAGCACCCCGCTCAAGCCCGAGGTGGCCAAGGATGCGGCCAACTACGCGGTGGAACTGTGGAACTACCGCTACAGCGGCGGCTACGGATCCCCGGAATTGTCGATCAAGAACTCCGGCAAGGACGGGCACGACAAGCTAGAAGTGAAGTCAGCGACCTTGTCCGTGGACGGCAAGAGCGTCTTCCTGGCCATCGACGGTCTCACCAAGGCCGATCAGTACAGCGTGAAGTTCACGCTCAATGCGGCCGACGGCGCGGAAATGCGCTCGGAGATCATTGGAACCATTCACAAACTGGGGGATTCGATCATCGCGTTCCACTGAACAGCCGCGTCGGAATCGAAGCCGGCAATGCCCTCACACGGGCTTGCCGGCTTTTTCTTGGAAAACGCCCTCGCCCTGTAAGCACTGAGGTCGGTTCGGTTCAGGCCTCCGACGTGCTCGAAGCAATCATGCGCGGGCGGCGATCCCGCAGAGGCAGCCAGAGCTTGAAGGTGGTGCCCTTGCCCACGGTGCTTTCCAGTTCGATGCGGCCTCCGTGATCTCGAATGATCCGCTGGACGATGAGCAAGCCCAAGCCCGTCCCCTTATTCTTGGTGGTGTAGAACGGCTCGAAAATACGGTTCAATTGCTCAGGTGGGATGCCTGGACCTGTGTCGCTGACCGCCATCCACACTGCCTCCTGCGTAGAACCACTGCGCACGGTGAGGGTTCCCTGCGGCGGCATGGCCTGCATGGCGTTCTTGATGAGGTTGACCAGCACCTGCTTGAGCTGGGCCGGGTCGAAGAGGACCGGCGGTAGGCTAGAGGCCAGTTCGCTGACCACCTTCAGCCCTCGATCTTCGAGCTCGGGCCGGAGCAGGGCCAGGGTCTCCTGCCCCGTGTCGTTAAGGGAGCCGGCCTGAAGCTTGGGCACCGAGGGACGAAGCGCCTGGAGGAACTCGGTGATGATGTAGTCGAGTCGATCGATCTCGCCGGTCGCGACACCCAGGAAACCATTAAGCCGATCCACTGCCTCCTTCAAATCGGGCACGCCGTCGACGCGCTGAAGCTTGCGCACTTCGCGGGCCATGAGTTGGAGATGGATGTGCAGCGCATTGAGGGGATTGCCGATCTCGTGGGCCAGGCTGCCAGCCAAGAGAGTCAGCGCATGGACCCGTTCGGCCTCGACCGCCTCAGAAGTGGCCTGCCGAGCTTCGGTGGCATCATTGAGCACGAGGACGAGTCCAGAACTCCCCGGCGCCGCACCGTCGAGGGGTCGGACGTTCAGGCGGATCAACCGGTGCCGGGGATATTCCACCTCGAACTCCGTTCGAAACATCCCGTTGCCACCGGCCCGGTCGAGGGCGGAGATGTGGGCCCAGTCCAAATCAGGCAGGTAACGCGTGACCAACTCCTCCTCGGCGGTCTCCGTAGGGATGCCCAGCATGCGAGTGGCCATGAGGTTGAAGTACACCATGCGACCCTGGTCGTCGGTGACGATGATTCCAGAGTCGATGGTGTTAAAGAGGCTCTCGAGGAACTCCCGCTCCTTGGCCAACCGTTGCACAACACTCTGAAGACCGCTCGGATCGAAGCGTCCGAGATGGCCCAGAGCCTTATCGAGGAAGCCAGATTTGACTCGGTTGCGCCTATTCAGAGCCATCGCTTTTGCCAGAAATAAATGAAGGTCAACCCGGTGGTGATGAGCGTCAGCACGATGGCGAAGACGTAGCCATGGGGATGATCCATCTCGGGCATGCCCTTGAAGTTCATGCCGTACCACGAGGCGATGAGCGTCATCGGCGTCGTGATAATGGTGATCATGGTGAGCACCTTCACGATCTCACTGGTCCGGTTGGCCGACATGTTGAGGTAAATCTGAAGGATGCCCGAGAGGGAATCCATGTACCCGTGGGCCAGTTCGCCGATGTGGAAGAGCCCGTCATACACGTCGCGGTAGTAGGGCACCAAATGGGCTCGAATCAACTTGAACTCACCTCGGGCGAAGCGCTGCAGCACCTCACGCTGTGGGCCGATGATCTGGCGCAGGTGCAGCACTTCCTTCTTCACCTTGAGGATTTGCTGCAACGTCGCCGGATCGGGTCGTTCCAGAACCTCGGTCTCGAGGTCGGCGATTTCCATGCTGAGCTCCTCCAGCGCCGGTTTGTAGTTGTCGACCAGCGAATCGAGCAGCGCATGGGCCACACGATCGGGGGCACGTGCCACATGGACGGTGCTGCGCAAGCAACGCTCCTCGATGACGGCAATGCTTCGCAGCGGCACCGTGTGGTAGGTGACTAGGAAATTCTTCCCGAGGAAGAAGTTCAGCTCACTGGTGGCGAAGGCACCATCCTTGCGGCTGTAATCCACGGCGTGGATGACCATGAACAAGTAGGGATTGAAGCGGTCGTCCTCCTTGGGCTCATAAGTCTCAACCTTCGGCGAAGGGCTCACGTTGATGCAGTCCTCCACTGAGAGTGGATGGAAATGGAACACACCCTCCAACAACTTGCGGGTGTCTTCCGGGGACGCGTCCTCCAGATCCACCCAAAGGAAGAGATTGGTGTCCGCCAAGAGGGTCGGCATCAGGAACAAATCGATGTCCCGTGAATGGAGCCGTCCGGCGGTGGTGAAGGCGAACGAGCGGATCATAGCGGTCGCTGGCGACGCTACCGTGTCGGAAGCCGGCGGCAAAGCCGGGAAACGGGTCCATCTTGGAACCCGCGCAGCGGTGCGATCCCACCCGGTAGCGCCCCGGATTTCAGG
>JAPLUH010000159.1 GCA_026397675.1 Verrucomicrobiota bacterium | reverse complement strand
GTAGAGAGACAGTCATGGCATCGGGAGAGTCGGTGAGTCTGGTTTTGTTGTAGCCCAGGATGCAACTCCGGGATGAATGGATCGAAGGTCAATCTTTGGCATCCACTTCTGGTAGGAGTTTCTGATAGCCTCCCTTCCGTGATCGCTGACTATCTTGACCAGTGCCGCAGTCTTCTGGACACGGCCGTCGCCCAAGAGGAGACCATCGCGGAGGCCGCGAGCCTCTTTGCCGAGACCATCTTGGCCGGCCGAATGGTGCATTGTTTTGGCTCCGGGCATAGCCGCATCCTCGTTGAGGAAATGTGGCCCCGCTACGGATCGTTCCCCGGGTTTAACCCCATCGTGGAGCTCTCCCTGAGCTTCCACAACCTCGTGGTGGGTGCCAATGGACAGCGGCAGGCGATGTTCTTGGAGAACGTCCACGGCTTGGCCGCCCGCATCCTCCGTAACTACGACCTTTCCCCAAAGGATACCGCCCTGGTGGCCTCCTCGTCGGGATGCAATTTGGTGCCCATTGAAATGGCGGAGGAGTTCAAGCGCCGTGGCGTGAAGGTGGTAGCCATCATCTCCAAGGCCCATAGCGAGGCCAGTCGCAGCCAGCGCCGCGATGGCCGCAAGTTGCAGGACTTTGCCGACGTGGTTCTCGACACCGGTGCTCCGGCGGGTGACGCCATGATCGAGGTCCCGGGTCTCGAAACCCCCGTGGGTCCCGGTTCCACCATCGGCGGGTGCATGCTCATTAATGCTATCAAGGTCGAGGTTGCTGCGCTGCTCACCGAGGCTGGAAAGCCTCCGACGGTGCTCACGGCGCCCGCGCTGGTGGGCAATGAGAAGGCCTCCCAGTTGTTTGAATCGGCCTACGACGAGCATGCTCGCCGCTTAGCCAAGTTGTATGCCCACATCGGTGAAGCCCCGGCCGAAGCCCCGGCAGCCCGACCGCGCCGCGATGCTCGCCCGGAGCGCACGGAAGAGCGTCCGCGTGATGATCGGGGTCAGGAACGGGGTCCCGAACGCGCTCGCGATGACCGTGGAGAGCGCTCTGGAGGCCGTGACGGCGGCCGGGGCCGAGGTGGCGATCGCGATCCGCGCGGAGCCCGTGAGAGTGTTGCTCCGCGTGAGAGCGCCGTGCCCCGCGAGAGCGCAGTGCCGCGCGAAGTTCGTGAGGTCCGTGAACCGCGGGCTGAGCGTCCGCAGCGCGAGGAGCGCGCGCCGCGTGAAGAAACCCGTGGGCGCACCGGCGAGCGGAGTGAACGTCCTGACCGCGGTGGCGAACGCAGCGAGGCTGGTCGTGCCCCTCGTCGCATGGAGGAGCCTTCGGAGCGTCCTCAGCGCGCCCCGCAGCCCCAGGCTGAGTCGGCCCCTGAGTCCTCCTCCGGAGGGGGCGCTCCCGTCGAGGTGCCCAAGCCGGCCAATTGGGACCGGATGGATGACATTGAACGCCGTCTCTGGTTGCGCGAGAACGGTCAAGCTCCGGCTCCGGCCCCCCGTTCGGACCGTTCGGAGGGTGGCGAGCGCCGCGGACGTGAAGATCGTGGCCGCGACAATGGCAATCGCCGAGGTGGGCGTGGTCGTCGGAACTAAACCCACTCAACCATGGCGGTCCTTCTGGTCGAGTGCCCGGATCAACGGGGCTTGGTGCATGCCATCAGTGGTGTGCTACTCCGCCATGGATGCAACGTCGTTGGTAATCAAGAGTTCGTAGATGCCGCGTCGGGGCGCTTCTACATGCGCACCGAATTCGATGGTCCTGAGGGTTCCGCGACTGGGCAACAGCTCGTGGCGGAAACCCTGTCCAGTCTCCCGACCGGTGCACAGGTCCGCTTGGCGCAGCCGGGGCCTAAGCGGATCGTGGTGTTGGCCTCCCGCGAACACCACTGCCTGGGAGATTTGCTCATACGCCATCAATTCGGAGGCATCAATGCCCGGATCGAGGCCGTGATTAGCAATCATGCCGTGCTGGGCGACCTGGTTCGCAAGTTTGAGGTACCTTTCCATCATGTTCCTGCCGAGGGGTTGGAACGTGCGGCCCACGAGGCGGCCGTGCGGTGAATTCTCGACGAAATCCAGCCTGAGTTCCTTGTCTTGGCCAAATACATGCGAGTGTTGTCGCCCGATTTCGTGGGCCAATACCCGTCGCGGATTATCAACATCCACCATTCCTTCCTTCCGGCCTTTGTGGGAGCCAAGCCCTACCATCAGGCCTTCCAGCGCGGTGTGAAGGTCATTGGGGCCACGGCTCATCTGGTGACCGATGACCTGGATGCAGGTCCTATTTTGGTCCAGCAGGTGATCCCTGTGGACCATACCCACGCCGCCGCGGATCTCGTCCGAGCCGGTCGCGATGTCGAGCAATTTGCCTTGGCGCAGGCGCTTCGATTGGTCTTTGAGGACCGCGTGTTTTTGGCGGGCAACCGGACAGTGATTTTCGACTGAGCCGTATCGGTTGCGAGAGTTTTCCTTTTTTACGGTGTCTTTCTCCACCTTATGAATCAGTGCCCACTGCGAACTTCGGTCATCGGCAGTTATCCGTTTCCGGCTTGGTTGGAGCATGCCTCGCAACATCTGGACCGCTTTGGTTCGGAGGACCGGAGTGAACTGCAATCCGATGCGGTCACTTGTGCTGTGAAGGATCAGTTGGCTGCGGGATTGGATGTCATCACCGATGGCGAACAAAGCCGGTTGGACTTCAATCTCAGCTTCTACGGCTACCTCCAGGGAATCGATCTGGAGTCAGCCTCGCCCCGTCGATGGGGCCCGCCTGCTCATGACCAACGGGGACGCCATGCGGTCGTGGCTCCATTGCAGGCCCCTCGCGGACTGGGAGCCGTCGAGGAATACCGGCGCCTGGAGACCGTCTCCCGCGAACTGGGTGCGGCCGGTCGGGTGACGCTTAAGGCCTCGATTCCCGGTCCCTACACGCTGTCCGGTCGCCTCTTGCCCAACGCCGATTTGGGCTACCCGGACCGTTGGGCCCTGACTGAAGCTCTCCTGCCCCTGGTACGCCAAGAATTGGAGGCGTTGGTCGCCGCGGGATGTCGCGAGATCAGCGTCGATGAGCCTTCGATGAGTTGCTATGGCTACCGGGAAGAGGTCCGCCGGTTTGTAGATCTCTTCAACCGGACGGTGGAAACGGTCACCGGTAAGACTCGGGTTTGCATGCACCTCTGCTTCGGCAACTACAAGGCCCGAGCCATCGGTCCGCGGCAGATAGCGCCACTGTTTCCTGCCTTTCTCGACATGCACTGCGATGAGATGCACGTGGAGATGGCCAGTCGGGAGTTCTCGGAATTGGAGTTGATCGCGCAGGTGGCGCGGCATCGCGACGTGGCCGTCGGCATTGTCGACGTGAAGAGTTACTACATCGAGACGCCGGAGGACATCGCCGCCCGCGTGCGTCGGTGCCTAGAATATGTGCCGGCAGACCGGTTGGTTTTGGCTCCGGATTGCGGACTGAGTCAGACGGCCCGTTGGGCAGCGCGACGCAAGTTGCAGGCGCTGTGTGCCGGTGCGGCGCTGGTGCGTAAAACTCTCTGAATCGTGGATATTAACCCCAATTTTCGGCGTCCATCTCGGTTTCTGCGATGATCTTGCCTCTCCAGCAGGATGAAGTGTTTTTGGCCGACCTAGACCGGGCCAGGGAGTCGGCGCCCGAGTCCCTGCATGTGTGGTGGTTGGGGCAGAGCGGGTTTTTGGTCCAGTGGCGCGAGAATCGACTGCTGCTCGATCCGTACCTCTCCGACTCCCTGTCGAGCAAATACGCCGCCACCGACAAGCCCCATGTGCGCATGACCGAACGGGTGGTCGATCCCTCCCTCATTTCGGGTGTCGGGCTTGTCACGGCCACGCACGCCCACACCGATCATCTCGATGCGGAAACACTCATCCCGTTGGCCCGCTCCAACCCGGGCCTGCGGCTCGTTTTCCCCGAGGCCATTCGCAGTTTGGCCGCGGCCCGCTCTGGCCTGCCACACGAGTCGCTCATTGGCCTAGACGCTCCATCCCCCGGCCGGCCCGCGGGAACTGGATCGATGCAAAGAGCGACCGTTGGACCCTTTCAAATTCAAGCCGTACCCGCGGCCCATGAGGCGTTGGACTGCGATCCGATGGGTCGCTTGTCTTGCTTGGGTTTCATCATACGGGTGGGTTCGTGGACTCTTTATCATTCGGGCGACACAGTCCTCTTCCCAGGCATGGTCGACTGCTTGAGAGAAGCCCGGATCGATCTCGCCTTTCTGCCCATTAACGGTCGATCTCCCGAGCGCCGGGTCGCGGGCAATCTCTGGGGCCATGAGGCTGCCGCACTGGCTTATCAATCGGGCATGGGCGCCGTGGTCCCGTGCCACTACGAATTGTTTGAGTTTAATACGGCCTCGCCCGCGGACTTTGAAGCCCGATGCCAGGCCCTTCTGCAGCCCTATCATCGGCTTCAGGCAGGGGGGCGACTGACGCTCGGACCGCGTTCGTGTCCTTGACTCTACGAAGCCCCCTCCTAACTTGCCGAATTCATGGAGTCATCCCTCCCCTCTCAAGAAGGTTCATCCGAAGATCAGGAACAATTGCTCACCTTGAAAACGTTCCGATCCGCAGGGAAGGGGAGTTGGGAATCAATCCCGGACGCGGAATGGAACGATTGGAAGTGGCAGCTCAAGAACCGCGTCACTCGGATTGACCAGTTGGAGCGCTTGTTGCCGAGCATGACTCGAGAGGAGCGAGCCGGAGTGCTTCTGGCCGGGGAGTCGAAGTTGGCGATGGCCATCACCCCGTATTACTTCAACTTACTCGACCCATCCGATGAGTTGTGCCCCATCCGCCGTCAGGTTATTCCGCGGTTGGAGGAGACCACGACCGCCCCGTGGGAAACATTGGATCCGGTCGGCGAAGACGATCACTCGCCGGTGCCAGGCCTTGTGCATCGCTATCCCGACCGCGTCCTTTTTTTGGTGACCGACCGATGCGCGGCCTACTGCCGCTACTGCACCCGATCCCGACTGGTGAGCAATGCCAGTGGCTACGATTTTCATCCCGAATTCGATCGCCAAATCGCCTACATCGCGGAGCACACCGAGATTCGGGATGTGCTGCTCAGTGGTGGCGATCCGCTGCTCTTCAATGATGAAAAGCTCGAGTACCTGCTGGGCCGCTTGCGGGCTATTCCCCACGTCGAATTCCTGAGGATCGGCACCCGTATTCCCATTTTTCTGCCGCAGCGGATCACACCGGCATTGTGTACCATGCTCCGGAAGTTCCACCCGCTCTTTGTCAGCATCCACACCAACCATCCCGGAGAACTGACCACCGAAGTCCGCGAGGCGTTGGGGCGACTGGCCGATGCTGGTATCCCCTTGGGCAATCAGTCGGTGTTGCTGCGCCACGTCAACGACGAACCTGTGGTGATGAAGGCGCTGGTCCAGAAGCTTCTAATGTGCCGGGTCCGCCCGTATTACATTTACCAGTGCGATCTCATTTCAGGGAGTTCCCACCTGCGGTCCACGGTGTCGCGTGGGTTGGAAATCATGGATTCTCTGCGGGGCCACACCACCGGTTACGCTGTCCCGCAGTATGTCATCGATGCCCCGGGTGGCGGTGGCAAAATTCCGGTCAATCCGGGCTACATTTTGCGCAAATCAGCCACCAAGATCATTCTTCGAAATTTCGAGGGCAAAGTCTTCGAGTACCCGGAGGCAGCGGAGACAGCGGAGGCGACGGTAATGGCACCGCTTTGCGATTCCTCAATGGCCTTTGGCAAGGACTGAGTCCTGGTTGGAGTTTCCCTTGTCCGAGGCCCCGAAAAGGGCTCCACCGCAGTCCGGACAGTGTCGGTAGTGAGAGGGGCTGAGACGACTGCACGCAGGGCAGGTGAGCTGAAACAACTTGTTTCTTCGGTGAATCCACAAGTTGCGGAGGTAAGGGATCCAAGAGAAGGCCTGTCCCGCGATGAAGACGCTGTCGCGTCTCTGGAGCGCGTAGCTGAGCAAAATCAAGGACCCCACAAGGCTCAGCCACCAGAAGGCCTGCGGAACAACGACACGTCGTTGGCGCTCGGTGGCATACCACTGGACGATAAAACGGCTGAAAAAGATGGCGTTACCCATCCATCCCACCACCTTCCAGACATGCCACTCAATCCCCAGAAAACGTCCCTCGATCCACATCAATCCTGAGCCAGCCAACCACTCCATGGACACAGCATGGAAAAGAAAGATGACGTTGGCGCGGAAATTCTTTTGACGGAGGTGGGTCTTTTCCGATAGACAGACCGCTCCTTGGTAGGTGAAACCGATTTCACCCTGAGGTTAACAACCAACGCGGGAGGACTTCGGTCCGCATGAACCGCAACCAAAATGCCTAGCAAACGCTATAAGAAGGCCCTGTCCCTCGTGGACTCCAGCAAGGCCTACCCCCTCGACGCCGCTGTTGAGGTCCTCGCCAAGTTCCCGAAAGCCAAGTTCAACGAGACCATCGATCTGGCCTTCCGCCTTGGGGTTGACCCAAAGCAGTCCGACCAAATGGTCCGCGGAACCACGCCGCTGCCCCATGGCGCCGGCAAAGTTGTCCGCGTTTTGGTGTTCACGAAGCCTGGTGCACCGGCTGATGCCGCCCGCGCCGCAGGTGCCGAGTTTGTCGGATTCGAGGACATGATCAAGAAGTGCGTTGAGGGCTGGACTGACTTTGATGTCGCCGTTGCCACGCCCGAAGCCATGACCGAAGTGCGTAAGCTCGGTAAGGTTCTCGGACCTCGCGGCCTGATGCCGAACCCCAAGACTGGAACTGTCACCGACGACACCGGCAAGGCTGTTCGTGAGGTCAAGGCGGGTCGCGTCGAGTTCAAGGTGGACAAAGCCGGCAACATCCACGTTCCCGTGGGTAAGGCCAGTTTCTCTCCGCTGCAGATCGCCGAGAATGCCCGCACCGTGGTCGAGGCCGTTTATCGAGCCCGTCCGTCGAGCGTCAAGGGTCTTTACGTCCGCAGCGTCACGCTGTCGATGACGATGAGCCCTCCGGTCTCCGTGGAACTCAAGGAATTCGTCTCCGCCTAACCTAAACTTCCCTTACTGCAACAACCATGCGCGCAGAAAAGAAGCTCATCTCGGCGGAATATGTGGCCCGCCTCAACGCCTCGCCGTTTTTCCTGGTCGTCGACTATAAGGGTCTGACGGTTCAGAAATTCACGGAACTCCGCAAGCGCCTGATCAAGGCCGGCGGTGAGGTTCACGTGGTGAAGAACACCATCTTCAGCATCGCTGCCAAGGAGGCCGGTTTGGCTGATTTGTCTGGCATGCTGTCCGGTCAGGTGGCCGCGGTCACCGGCAACAAGGACATCGCCGCCGTGGCAAAGGTCATCAAGGCCTTCCAGGCCGAGTTCGACAAGCCCAAGCTCAAGTTCGGTGTGCTCGGCAACAAGCCGCTTTCGGCCGAAGAAGTGCGTGTCATCGCCGATCTGCCCCCGCTCCCCGAGATTCAGGGCAAGATTCTGGGCCTGCTCCAAGCGCCTGCTCAGAAGCTCGTGGCGTTGATCAATACTCCTGGAACCCAGGTTGCCCGCGTCATCGGAGCCTACGCCGAGAAATCGGCCTAGTCGTTCGGCTTCGGCTATCCCCTCTCTTCGTCTCAGGCTCAGTGCTTGGGCGAAATTCAACAAAACAATAGTAAATCGTCGGTCCACAGGCAGTGGACTAATTCGGAGCGGCCGCTCTGGCGACGAGACGAAATAAAAGAAAATACCATGGCAGACATCAATAATATCGTCGAAGAACTGAGCAAGCTCACCGTTCTCGAGGCCGCCGAACTGGTGAAGGCTCTCGAGACCAAGTGGGGCGTGACCGCCGCCGCCCCGGTGGCCGCTGCCGCTGCTCCGGCAGCCGGTGCCGCTGCTCCTGTTGCTGAAGTCAAGACCACCTTCGATGTGTGGCTCGCTTCGGTTCCCGCCGACAAGAAGATCGGTGTGATCAAGGCCGTCCGTGAGGTCAAGGCCGGTCTCGGTCTGGCTGAGGCGAAGGCCTTGGTCGAAGGCGCTCCCAAGCTGTTGCTCGAGGGTGCCAACAAGGCTGATTCCGATGCCGCCGCCAAGAAGATCGAAGAGGCTGGTGGTAAGGTTGAGCTGAAGTAATTTTGCAATCCGTGCGTCGGGTGTTACTGTAAGGTTACCCGACGCGCGGATCTGTTTTTTATCACCACTCTGCTGGAGATCTGGATTTTTTCTAGGGCTCGGTGAAGTGGCGTCAGCAGTGTCCGCTTTCGGTTAACCTAAGTCATAGGTCACCAGTTTTGTACGGCTTGAAATAGTGTTTCAGTAGGACGAGTTCCGGAGAAGTTGAAAGAACCTTCACCGGATCTCGTCGTATTGTATTTTATGGCGAAAACAGTCTCAAGGCAGGTGCCGCAGAAATCCCCGAGTCACGAGGTCGCAATGGCAACGAAACAATCCGAGCGAATTAATTTCGGCAAGATCAAGGAAGTCATCGCCCCCCCTAACCTGATCGAGATCCAGCTCGACTCGTATCGCGAATTCCTTCAGTCCAACCTGTCCGCGTCCAAACGTCGGAATCTCGGGTTGCAGGCGGTCTTTACCGAAGTTTTCCCCATCGAAAGCTACGACGGTAAGACAGTCCTAGACTTCCACTCCTACGACATCCAGGAGCCGAAGATCGATTGGTTGGAGTGTCTCCGTGAGGGCTTAACCTTCGGAGCACCGCTCTACGTTACCTTCCTCTTGAAGGAAGAGAAGGGCACCAAGGAGGAGAAGGTATTCATGGGCGAGATCCCGCTCATGACACCCCAAGGCACCTTTGTTATCAATGGCGCCGAGCGTGTGATCGTCAGCCAGTTGCACCGTTCGCCGGGTCTGGCTTTCGAGACAACCCAACATCCGAATGGCAAGACCCTCCACAGCTTCCGGATTATCCCGGACCGGGGATCTTGGTATGAGGCCCAGTTCGACACCAGCGACCTGCTTTACGTTTACTTGGACCGCAAGAAACGCCGTCGAAAGTTCCTGACCACCACATTCTTCCGGGCGCTGTTCACCTTGGCAGAGGCCAAGTTTGACGCCGATCCGAAGACGTCTCCGGACAAGTTGGGTAGCGATGGCGACATCCTCAAGTTGTTCTATTCGATCAAGGACGTCTCCGTAAAGGATGCCGAGAAGATCGAAGATATCCAGAACATGGTTCTCGTGGAGGACGCTCTGGATGTCGATCGCGGCATTGTTGTGGCCCGTGCTTTCGAACCGCTGTCCAAAGCAGTCGTCCGCCAGATCGCTGACTTGGGAGTTTCCAAGATTCGCGTGGTGGATACCTCGGTGGATGACGGCATCATCATCAAGTGCCTCAAGAAGGATCCGACCAAGAACGCCGAAGAAGCCCTCAAGGATATCTATCGTCGTCTCCGGCCTGGGGATCCCCCCACTGCGGCCAACGCCAAGGCCCTCATCAAGCGCTTGTTCTTTGATGCCAAGCGTTATGATCTCGGTCGGGTGGGTCGCTACAAGATCAACCAGAAGCTCAACTTCAAGGACAATGGCGAGGACCGCATCCTGCGTGGTCGCGATCTCCTTGAGGCAACCAAGTACCTGTTGCGCCTGAAGAAGGGGCAGGGAAGCGTTGACGATATCGATCACTTGGGGAGTCGCCGCATCCGGACCGTGGGCGAATTGCTCGCCAACCAGTGCCGTGTGGGCTTGGCCCGTACCGAGCGCTTGGTCAAGGAGCGCATGACCTTGTTTGATCAGAGCCTCGACACGATGACGCCTCAGAAGCTCATCAACCCGAAGGCACTGTCAGCGGTGGTTCGCGACTTCTTTGGTCGTAGCCAGCTCAGTCAGTTCATGGACCAGATCAATCCTTTGGCCGAGCTGACGCACAAGCGTCGTCTGTCTGCTCTCGGGCCTGGGGGTCTCTCCCGTGACAGTGCTGGATTTGAGGTTCGCGACGTCCATCCGTCCCACTACGGTCGTATTTGTCCGATTGAGACTCCTGAAGGACCGAACATTGGTTTGATCGCCTCCTTGGCGACTTACGCCCGAGTCAACGACTTCGGTTTCATTGAAACACCCTACCGCAAGGCCGAGAAGGGGCGTGTGACGGGTCAGTTGGATTACCTCACCGGTGACCGTGAAGAAGGCTTCGTCATCGCTCAGGCGAATTCTCTGCTCGATGATAAGGGTAATTTTGTCGGCGACCGTGTCACCTGCCGCTGCAAGGGCGACTTCATCGACGTTGAGCCCGAACGGGTCGACTACATGGACGTCTCCCCGAAGCAGTTGGTGTCTGTGGCTGCCGGATTGATTCCGTTCTTGGAGCACGACGACGCGAACCGCGCGCTGATGGGCTCCAACATGCAACGCCAAGGCGTTCCGCTGTTGGTGACCGAAGCTCCGCTCGTGGCCACGGGTCTCGAGGGTCGGGTGGCTCAAGATTCCCGCGCGGTGATCATCGCTGAGGAGGCGGGCAAGGTGGCCAGTGTCACCGGTAACCAGATCATCGTCACGAAGGATGGCAAGATCCCAGAGGGCAAGAAAAAGCTCAAGCATGCCCCCGAGGACAGCGTCTGGATCTATCCGGTTCGCAAGTTCATGCGCTCCAACGCGGCCACCTGCATTAACCAGAAAATTCTGGTTTCTAAGGGTGAATCCATCAAAAAGGGCCAGGTTCTGGCCGACGGTCCGTGTACTCAAGGAGGCGAAATTGCCTTGGGTCGCAACGTGCTGGTCGCGTTCATGCCTTGGAACGGCTACAACTTCGAAGACGCTATCCTGATCTCTGAGAAGATCGTCAAGGATGACATCTTTACCTCCATCCACATTGATGAGTTCGAGGTAGTGGCTCGTGATACCAAGCTCGGGCCTGAGGAAATCACCCGCGATATCCCTAACTTGGGTGAAGAAGCACTCAAGAACCTGGGTCTTGATGGCGTCATCCGCGTCGGTGCCGAGGTCAAGCCGGGCGACATCCTGGTGGGTAAGATCACACCCAAGTCCGAGACCGAACTGGCTCCTGAAGAGCGCCTTCTGCGCGCCATCTTCGGTGAGAAGGCGGCTGACGTGAAGGACACCTCGCTGAAGGTTCCTTCAGGCACCTACGGCATCGTCATGGATGTCAAGGTGTCCTCCAAGAAGGACAGCGACAAGGTCGTTGGGAAGAAGGATGGCAAGGACGTCCCTCGTAGGGTGGCCAAGGAGATCGAGGAAGGCTTCAAGCAGAAGCGTTCCGAACTGCTCGACCAGCTCACGGAGGCACTGTCCAACATTCTTCTCGGTGAGAAGATCCCGCTCGACGTTCTCAACAGTGAGACGGGCGAGATCATCATCCCGGCCAATCGCAAGATTACCAAGACGCTGCTGAAGAAGTTGGCAGATGTCTACGATCGCATCGAGATCGACCCTTCGCCGATCCGTAACAAGATCAGCGAGATCATCAGCCAGTTCAAAAAGCGCTTTGATGAACTGCAAAGCCAGCACGACGAGGAAATGGATCGCGTCGAGGCCGGTGAAGAGCTCGATTCCGGTATCGTCAAGCAGGTCAAGGTCTACGTCGCCTCGAAGCGTAAGCTTTCGGTGGGTGATAAGATGGCCGGACGCCACGGCAATAAAGGTGTCGTCGCCAAGATCGTGCCTGAAGAGGACATGCCGTTCCTCGAAGACGGAACCCCTGTTGAGATCGTGCTGAACCCGCTGGGCGTGCCTTCGCGCATGAACGTCGGACAGCTGCTCGAGACCCACTTGGGTTGGGCTTGCAAACTCCTGGGCATCAAGATCGCTACCCCGGTCTTCGACGGCATCAAGGAGAAGGAAATCCGTGGCTACCTCCGGGAGGCCAAGTTGCCCGAACACGGCAAGGTCCACCTCTATGACGGTCGTTCCGGCGAGCGCTTCGATCAGGAGATCGTGGTTGGCTACATCTACATGCTCAAACTCGGGCATTTGGTGGCTGACAAGATCCATGCCCGTGCTGTCGGCCCGTATTCCCTCGTCACCCAGCAACCGCTGGGCGGCAAGGCGCAGTACGGCGGTCAACGCTTCGGCGAGATGGAAGTCTGGGCAATGGAAGCCTACGGCGCGGCCTTCATGTTGCAGGAACTCCTGACCGTGAAATCCGACGACGTTCAGGGTCGTACCCGAATCTACGAAAGCATCGTCAAGGGCGACAACTCGCTCGAGGCAGGTGTTCCTGAATCCTTCAATGTTTTGGTCAAGGAGATGCAGTCTCTCGGCCTCGACATCAAAGTGGGCTACACCAACCCGGCTGACGCCCCTCAAACCGCCTCGAATGCTTTGGCGGCCTTTGTCTAATCCTTTCGATCATCTGCTGAACGCACACGAACTATGTTGAGCTCCAAGGACACCGCCCGCGAGTTGCTGGGCCTAGACAAGGTTAACCTGGTCGACCACGTCGCGATCCAGGTCGCCTCGCCGGAGATCATACGCTCCTGGTCGAAGGGTGAAGTAAAGAACCCCGAGACCATCAACTATCGCACATTCAAGCCCGAGAAGGGCGGTCTTTTCTGCGAGCGCATTTTCGGTCCTGTCAAGGACTGGGAATGTTCCTGCGGTAAGTACAAGCGGATCAAGCACCGCGGTGTGGTATGTGATCGGTGCGGCGTCGAAGTGACCTTGGCCCGCGTCCGTCGCGAGCGCATGGGCCACATCGAGTTGTCCGTGCCCGTTTCCCACATCTGGTTCTTCAAGTGCATGCCGTCCCGCATTGGTTTGATGCTGGATATGACGGCCCGCCACTTGGAGCGTGTTATCTACTACGAGGACTACCTGGTCATCGACCCTGGCAGCACTGCGTTGAAGGTTCACCAGTTGCTCTCCGAGCACGAGTACCGCGAGGCCCGAACCACCTACGGTAACGACGCGTTCGTTGCCAAGATGGGCGCCGAGGCCGTTCACGGTGCTTTGGCTAATCTCCAATTGGACAAGACCGTGGATGAACTCCAGGTCGCCATGACGGAGACCAAGTCCAAGCAAAACCGAAAGAAGATCTCCAAGCGCATCAAGCTGTTCCAGGGCTTCTCCAAGTCCGTGATGCGTCCGGAATGGATGATCCTGACGGTGCTGCCAGTCATACCTCCCGATCTGCGCCCGTTGGTGCCGCTCGAAGGCGGACGTTTCGCGACCTCCGATCTCAACGATCTCTATCGCCGGGTTATCAACCGGAACAATCGTCTCAAGAACCTGCTCCAGCTCAAGACTCCGGAAGTCATTATCCGGAACGAGAAGCGCATGTTGCAGGAGGCAGTTGACGCATTGTTTGACAACGGCCGCCATGGTCGCGCCGTGACCGGTGCGGGCAACCGCGCCTTGAAGTCCCTGTCTGACATGCTCAAGGGCAAGTCGGGCCGCTTCCGCCAGAACTTGCTGGGCAAGCGCGTCGATTACTCGGGTCGTTCGGTCATCGTCATCGGGCCGGAGCTCAAGCTGCACCAATGCGGCCTACCCAAGAAAATGGCGTTGGTGCTCTTCGAGCCCTTCATCATTCGCCGCCTCAAAGAACTCGGCTACGTCCACACGGTCCGCTCGGCCAAGAAGATGATCGAGCGTCAGACCAAGGAGGTCTGGGATATCCTCGAAGAGGTGACCCGCGGGCATCCTGTGCTGCTCAACCGCGCACCAACACTGCATCGTCTGTCGGTTCAGGCGTTCGAGCCGGTCCTCATCGAGGGCGAAGCTATCCGAATCCATCCGTTGGTATGTACCGCCTATAACGCGGACTTCGACGGTGACCAGATGGCCGTGCACGTACCGCTGTTGGTCGAAGCTCAGTTGGAGGCCCGCCTCCTCATGATGGCGCCGCTGAACATTTTCAGCCCGTCGAGCGGCAAGCCGATCATGACGCCGACTCAGGACATTCCCCTGGGTTGCTATTACCTCACTGCCGAACCGCGCAAGGCCCGCAAGGAGGGCGAACGCATCGTTCTGTGCGGTTCCAAAGAAGAAGTCATCTTCGCCCAGATGGATGGTGCCTTGAAGACCCACGATCGTGTGCGTCTCAAGAATCCGGACTTCGGCAAGAAGACGGTCTACGGCAATGCGACCGACCGCGTCATTGAGACCACCGTGGGTCGCGTGATCTTCTCGGAGATCTGGCCGCCCGAGCTGGGCTTCGCCAACATCGTGGTGGGTAAGAGCAAGTTGGGTGACCTCATTCTCAACTGCTATAAGACTGTCGGCCACGAGCGCACAGTCACCACCCTCGACAAGCTGAAAGAAATCGGATTCGAGCAGGCGACCCGTGCAGGTGTTTCGATCGGTATCGACGACATGATCGTTCCGACTGAGAAGCAGAAGGAGATCAAGGAGGCGCTTCACCAGATCAGTGAGGTCGAGAAGCAGCACAAGAAGGGCGTCATCACCAACCAGGAACGCTACAACAAGGTGGTCGATATCTGGACCCATTGTACCGATCAAATCGGTTCGGTGATGCTCAAGACGTTGGACGCCAACCAGGGCAAGAAGGAGTACAACCCGGTTAGCCTGATGGTGGATTCTGGCGCCCGAGGTAACAAGGCACAGGTCCGTCAGTTGGCCGGTCTGCGTGGTTTGATGGCCAAGCCGAGCGGTGAGATCATCGAAAAGCCGATTCTTTCGAGCTTCCGCGAGGGTCTGACCGTTTTGGAGTACTTCATCTCGACGCACGGCGCCCGTAAGGGTCTTGCCGATACTGCGCTCAAGACTGCCGACTCCGGGTACATGACCCGTAAGTTGGTCGATGCAGCCCAGGACGTGATTATTCGGGACGAGGATTGCGGCACGAGCGCCGGCATCTCCGTTCAGTCGATTTACGAGGGCGAGGAAGAAGTGGTGAAGATCAGTGAGCGCGTCGTCGGCCGTTATGCCGCCGAAGACATCTATGATCCCGCCGACCTCAAGAACCGCCTGATTTGCGCTGGCGAGGAATTCGACGAGATCAAGTCCCGCTCGATTGACCGCTCCGGTCTAGAGAAGGTGAAGATCCGTTCGGTGTTGACCTGCGAAACCAAGGTAGGCATCTGCGCCAAGTGCTATGGTCGCCATCTGGGAACCGGTGTGTTGGTCAAGAAGGGCGAAGCCGTTGGCATCATCGCAGCCCAGTCCATCGGTGAACCGGGAACGCAGCTCACCATGCGTACCTTCCACGTCGGCGGCGTCGCCACCGGTACTTACAAGCAGCCTCAAATCAAGGCCAAGCAGGATTCGAAGGTTCGGTACAATGATTTGCGCGTCGTGCCTTTGGGCGATGGCAACAACATCGTTCTGAATAAGAACGGTACTGTCAGCCTGCTCGCTCCGGACGGCAAGGAACTCGACACGCATTCCATCGTGGTCGGCTCCATTATCTCCATTCCCGATGGTGGAATGGTCAAGAAGGGCGACGTGTTCATTGAGTGGGATGCGTACAATGTACCCATCATCTCGGAGAAGGCGGGATTGGTGAGGTTCCTCGATATTATCGAAGGCGTGACCATGAAGCAGGAGGTCGATGAGACCACCGGCTCCGAGGACATGGTTATCATTGAGCACAAGGAAGACCTCCACCCAACGGTCATTGTCGAGGACGCCAAGTCCGGAGATCCCCTGGCTCAGTATTCGATCCCAGCCGGAGCCCACTTGGTGGTCTCTGAAGGTGACGAGATCGGTGCCGGTTCACTCTTGGCTAAGACCCCTCGAAAGGCTTCCAAGACCAAGGATATCACCGGCGGTTTGCCGCGTGTTGCCGAGTTGTTCGAAGCCCGTCGCCCGAAGGACGCCGCCGAGATTTCCAAGATCGACGGTCTGGTTGATTTCGGATCCTCCATTCGCGGCAAGCGCTGCGTGGTGGTGAAGGACATCCACACCAGCGTGGAAGAGGAGCACCTCATCCCGATCGGTAAGCACATCATCGTCTACAAGGGTGACTTCGTGAAGAAGGGGCAGCAGTTGACCGACGGACCGGTCGTTCCCCACGAGATCCTAGACGTTTGCGGTCCGCACGAGTTGCAGGAGCACTTGGTCAACGAGATTCAGGAGGTCTATCGCCTCCAGGGTGTGACCATCAACGACAAGCACATCGAGATCATCATCCGTCAGATGCTCCGCAAGGTTCGTATTACCGAACCGGGCGACACGGTATTCCTGTGGAGCGAGCAGATCGATAAGCTTGTCTTCGAAGAAGAGAACAATCGGGTCGAGAAGATGGGTGGCAAACCTGCAGAGGCTGCGCCGGTTCTTTTGGGCATCACTAAGGCATCGTTGGAGACCGAGTCGTTCTTGAGCGCCGCGTCTTTCCAAGACACCACCCGCGTCCTCACCGAGGCGGCGACCATGGGCAAGTTCGACTATCTCCGCGGCTTCAAGGAGAACGTCATCATGGGCCACATCATCCCGGCCGGAACTGGCTACGACCTGCATCGCAACATCAAGGTGAAGATGCTCGTCGAAGTTCCCGAAGACGAACCGACTGTGATGGATATCACCGCCGACGAGGCGCCTTCGGTCGCCTGACCGATTTGGATTAGATCTGACAGGGCACCTGGAAACAGGTGCCCTGTTTTGCTTTATGGGCGCCCGGCAGGGCGCACCTGTTTGTGAGCTAGAAAAGTTCGGCTAGGCAAGTCAGCCCACCGCCTCCCTCGTCAAGTTCCTGCCTCGCATTCTGTCGCCTCGGCGGGGAAACCGGTTGCTTCTAACCGGCCTGAATTCCAACCTCAGGCTTGGCGATCGGATTGAACCCAAGTCCTGCCGCTCTGGATTCCCCCCATGAAGAAGGTGTCCCGCTCTTCCCCGAGTCGTAGTGTTGCTCGTCCCCCAGAGCCAACTCTTGCGAGGCCAACTCCTGTCCGCCGTTTCAAGCGGAGATTCGGTCCTGACCCTATCCCGCAGCCCATTCTTGGCCGTTTTGGACTCAGAGTTTCGGCTCTGTTAATCCGCCGCCAACGCTCGAGGTCGGTGGAGCGACGCGCGGGAAAGGGAGCTGCAGCCCCACTCAGATTTGTCTTCGTCCGTCACGCGAAAACGATCCGGGGAAGGACCTCTGGGCGTTCCTCGCCCCAGGTGGCCATGCCGATTCGGATTCGAAAAGTGGTGGTTAAAAGCGAGGTTCCTACGAAGGAGTCCAAGACAGATCTTTCGCCGTTGATTGAGTCCAAGACAGGGTTGTCGGCAGTCGGTGAATTGCCATGGGTCCAGCATCTAATAGCAGCCCATTTGGACCCTACGGACATTCCACAAGGACTGCCTGAGATGCCCCCGATCCTCCTGGAGGGGGATCCTGAAGTTCTGGATTTTCCAATCCCAGAATCGAGCCAGAGCTCTCCTGGATTTGCCGAGACTGCATCGGCGGTCTGGTTGACGGGATGCGATCCGCGGACATTGCTCCTGGGTTGGGAGGAGCCGAGTGAACCTTCGGTATCGCCAGCCTCCCCAACGGAATGGCGGATTCGTTCGGTCACTGAACCGGATTCCATACTCGCTGCAGGAGTACTACCTAAGGACCGTCGGTTCATCTTCCTTCAAGATCCGCCGCAGGCTGCGGGTCATATTGCCGACATTGGGATGCGCTCCTCCCAGGGAGGATGGGAATGCTTGGCATCCTCGGGACCGGTTTCGCTGCCGCCCTCAGCGGTGGCTCCGGATGTGTCACCGGCCCCTGTTTCAATTCAATTGTCCGCGGGCGTTCGGCCAGGGGTGATGGCGAGTTACTTTCAGCACATTCTGGATCCGCAGTTTGGGCCTGTGGGGAGTTCGGAACTCGGACTGTCCGCCATCTTGGGTCGACCGGGGCAGGGAGGGGTCTCCAGCCAAGCCCCGTCCTCGGATGTGAACGCCGCGATCCCGTTCCCGGAAATGTCCTCGTCGGCCTTGGGCGCGCCGGGTTCCGGCTCTGAATCGCCTTCGGAGGACTTCTGGTTTCGCGTCAACGCCGAGGTGGTTCTCTTTGGCAGCACACGACCTGGGTCTCGTGTGACAATCTTTGGTCGCCCGGTTGAGCTGCGTCCGGATGGCTCCTTCACCTTCCGTTGTGCATTGCCGGATGGTCGTTTCGAGGTGCCGATGCAGGCGGTGGGTCCGCAGGAGTTGGATGTCCGACAGGCTGTTCTAACTTTGGCCCGACAGACAGCGGTCCGCAGCGGGGTGGGTTCACATCCACCGACCTTTGGACTCCCACTCCCGGACGCTATTCCGTGAGTGAACCACCGTTGATCGGGTCTCTCGCCCTCGTACTGCACGCGCACCTTCCGTGGGTACGCCACCCCAATCAGGACCGGTTTCTTGAAGAGTATTGGCTGTTTGAGGCAGTGGCTGAGTGCTACCTGCCGCTCTTGAGACGGATCCGGGGTTGGGCCCGCGATGGTGTGGATTGGAGGTTTAGCCTCGGGATCACCCCGACTCTGTCCGCTATGTGGGCCGACCCGTTGCTGCGTTTCCGGACCCAACGGTATTTGTCCGAGCGGCGGGACCTGGCACGGATGGAATGCGAGCGCACGATCCTGATTCCTCAACTGCAGGCCGTGACCCAGTTTCACCGCGCGTTTTACGATCAGGTCTGGGAAGAGTGGTCGGCTTGCGGAGGGGACTTGGCGGGAGGCTTTGCCGCCTGGGCCCAGACAGGAAGGCTAGAACTGCTCGCAGGCCCAGCCACACACCCCATCCTGCCCCTGTTGGCCAATGAACCCGGGAGCCTTCGGGCTCAATTGCGTCTGGGTCTTCGTGAGCACGAGCGCCGATTCGGTCATCGCCCCTCGGGGCTCTGGCTCCCGGAGTGCGCCTGGTCTCCCGCGTTGGAGCCATACCTGTTGGCCGAAGGCGTCCGCCACAGCATCGTGGAGACCCATGGTCTTCTGAGAGGTTCGCCTCCGGCGCCTTCTGCGATCTTTCTGCCAGTTCGTAGCCCCGGGGGAATCACGGTTTTCGGGCGTGATCCTCTCAGTGCCCGACAGGTTTGGAGCCGCCAGGGAGGATATCCTGGGGACCCTCGATACCGGGAATTTCACCGGGATCTGTCCGATGAGGCGGAGTGGGAATCCGTGTCGCGGTTTCTTCCTGGAGCGGGGGTCCGCTACCCGAGCGGACTTAAATACCATCGAGTCACCGGCGGTGGTGCCGACAAGTTGCTCTACGATCGGTCCGAGGCGATGCAGGCCGTTGAGAAGCATGTGACGCATTTTTTGTCGCAGCGACAGCACCAACTCCGACAAGCCCGGGCTGGACTAACCCGAGCACCGGTTATAGTGGCCCCGTACGATGCCGAACTCTTTGGTCATTGGTGGTTCGAGGGACCGGAGTTTCTCGATGGCGTGATGCGTCAGGCTTCGCGCTTCGGTATTGAGCCGCAGACGTTGTCGGGGGCTTCCGGCGAGAGTACCCCGGCGTGGGTGTTGCAGCCTGCCGAGTCGAGTTGGGGTGCTGGTGGGCATCTGGGGGTTTGGCTTCACCCTTCTAACGCAGACCTTCAGCCACGACTGCGGTCCGCCGGGGCACGGATGGTTTCGGTGGCCCGCGCCGCCATTACTGCCCTTGAATCCGGCGATCCAGGTGGTAGTCGCCTCGGTGGATGGGCGCGACAAGCCGGCCGGGAATTGCTGCTGGCCCAAGCCAGTGACTGGCCCTTCCTAATTTGCATGGGTACCGCCGAAGGTTACGCGCGTCGCCGCGTCGAAGGCCATCTGCAGGCCTTCGATGAGCTTGCCAAAGCCGTCCTCGGTGTTGAGGGGGCTACTCCTTTGTGTGGACGTGAGATTTCTTGGCCCGGGGACGGTTTTCCGGAGCCGGATCTCAACTGGTGGTGGTCGGCAGGGGACGGCGATCTCTGAGCGCTCGAATACCCTCTGTGGTGCCTCACTGTTTTGTCCCGGTGGTGAAGATTCTAGCTGGCAATGATCGGTACACTCCGATGGTGCCTGCGGTATGAATCTGAAGTTTTGACACTTGCCCGGGTAACCGGTGTTTGGCCCCTAACTCCGGCGTTGACGATTCTTCTCTCGGATCGCTTCATCACCGCCAGCCCCATAAACTGTCGTTCAACAAACCTTTTTGCATGAACCCCTATCCTGCATCTCTCATTCGCCGTGAGCGCAACCAGCGCGACGGCTTCACCCTCATCGAGTTGTTGGTGGTCATCGCCATCATCGCAATTCTCGCCGGAATGTTGCTGCCGGCCCTGTCCAAGGCGAAAGACAAGGCCTTGTCGACCATCGACTTGAGTGGTTGCAAACAAATCATGCTCAGTTCGCATATGTTTGCCTCCGACAACCAGGATGATCTTCCGGGCCCGACCTGGGGTCTCACCGGTTGCAAGACTGGCTGGGCTTATTCAGCCGTCAATGACGGCAGTGCCCCTTCCCAGACTCCGGGCCAAGCCGTCCCGGCTTCTATTCCCGATGGCGCAGGTGACAGCAAGGTGCCGCTGAGCACAGGCTCTAAGTCCCTGGCGCAGCAGCCCTTTTTTATGATGGGGCAATTGGGACGATTCCTCACCACCCCGAAGGTGCTCTTCTGCCCCAAAGATCTCACTGAAGTCGCTGGTTCCAAGAAGAATGAATGGGGTGGCCGCAGCGTTAAGATCACCAGCTATACGTTCAACGGCTGCATCATTGATCTGGGAGCATACCAGGGTTTTGAATCCGGCAAGGCCCGAAAGCTCTCCGCCTTCCGCCCTCTTGATATTTTATTCTGGGAGACGGCCGAAGGGGACCCCTTCCTCTTCAATGACGCCGGCAACCAACCGACCGAGGGCATTTCGCAGCGCCACCGCGCTTCGGCCTATAAACGCGGGGTGCTCAATCAGAACTGGGGTGGTCAGTCGTCCATTGGCCGCATGGATGGCAGCGCCAGCTTCATCCGGTTCAACGACTTCACCATCATGGGAGGCGGGACCCCTCAAGGCATGCCCGCAGGTCTGAAGGCCATGCCCCAGAAAGACGACAACAACTACGTTTGGATCGGGCCGGCTTACAAGAATTGATCCTTCAATAGCCTTCGTTACCATTCGAACGCCATGAAACGCGAATATTGCCTGCTATTGCTGTTGTCGTTGGGCTTGGTGACCGCCTGCTCAAAAAAGGATAAGGACGCCTCGGCCTCCGCACCGGCTGCAGCGGATCCGGTGGCTGCCGAGACGACACCGGCTGCTGCCTCAGCGCCTGCCGAGGCGGCTCCGGCTCCCGAGGCCAAGCGCAACTGGGATGCTGTAGTCGCCGAAGTAGCTAAAATCCGTGCCATGCGCCCCCTGCCCGACGACAAGCGGGCTCGCATGCTGCAATTGCAGGATGAGTTGATGGCGGCTTCGAACTCCGATCCCTCCGCCCGAGAAGCTTGGGCCAATTTGTCCCGGATTATCAACGGCCGCTGAGGTCTTGTTTTTGGTCTCCTCAGAAGTCGGGCGTCCGGAGAACCCGGGCGCCCTTTTTTTTGCGATCCATGAACCGGAGGACGGCAATTCTGTTGGTAGTCTTGCTGGTGGTGGGTTCGATCGCCCTCTGGCGACGAGGGCCTGCGCTGACTCCCGATGGGCGTCAGCTCGAGGCTCAGGCTGACGCAGCGGCACGCCGCTTCATGGCCCTCCGTGAGGCAGAAGAGTTGGCCGATCGCGAGGTCTGGCATCCGACTCAGTTGGCGGTCCGCATCGAGCAGGAGTTGGTCTTGGGGGTGGAGCGAGCGATGGGAGCCCGCAGTCTCGACGCCGGCGTGCTGCCCAATCTGGCTGCGCGTATTTCCGCGCCGACGGGTTACTCTCTGCGTTGGATGCAGGTCCGATTGATGCGGGTACGCCCCAATCCGCAGACCAAGGGACTCACGGCGGGATTTCTGGCCGATCTGGAGTCGGAGGTTGTCCTTGAAGGGCCCACTGACGCGAAGTCCTCGCGAGCGATTTGGACCGCGCGATTCCTCGCAGAGTCGGATTGGTCCGACGGTGAGACACCTCGTCTTCGCAACTATCGCCTCAGCCAGCCTCCAACGGTCCAGAGCGGTGTTCCGGTTTTCGAGCCCTGGGCCGACCTCCTGATTCCCACCAATGGCGTTGGACTTTTCACCGACCCCCTACTGAAGGAGACCACGGAGCAGGGAGTTCAATTGCATTTGGCAGGGGCGGGGGTCACGGCCGTTCGTGTCGGGGAAGGGTGGCGCTGGGAGACAGGCGATATGGGGCCGCCCGACCGGGTAAAAGCCATCGTTCGGGCCGATCTGGACGGAGATGGGACCACAGAGGTGGTGGTTGCGGATGCCTCCGGAGTTCAGGTTCGGGGACGCGATGGGTGGCGTCAGGCCTGGGTGGCTCCGGCCAAGCTCAGGCATCCGCAGTCCATCACCGCCGGTGACATCGATGGCGACGGTGACCTCGATTTGTGGGTCACCCAATACCGGTTGCCGTTCGTCAACGGCCAGTTCCCCACACCGTACTACGATGCCAACGATGGATTCCCTTCCTATCTGTTGCGCAATGACGGAACCCAGTGGCTGGACATCACCGAAGTCTCCGGTTTGGCGCCAAAGCGTTATCGGCGCACTTATAGCGCCTCGTGGCTCGACTTCGATGGCGATGGCGACTTGGACCTCGTCAACGTGAGCGACTTCGCGGGCTTGGATTTCTATCGCAACGACGGGCGCGGTCATTTCACCGACATGACGTCCGGACTCGGCCTGACGCGGCATGCCTTCGGAATGGCTCATGTGGTTTGGGACGCCAATCACGACGCGTTGCCCGATCTTCTCATGGTGGGGATGGACTCACCGGTGGCTTCGCAATTAGACGCCTTAGGACTAGGTCGGTCGGAGTTTCCCGGACACACGGTGCATCGAGGGGCCATGACTTATGGCAATCGGCTCTTCGTCGGTTCCAGAAGCCGTGGGATGGAATTGAGTCCGCTCTCTGAAGACTTGCGTCGGGCCGGTTGGGCGTGGGGGGCTGCGGTGTTGGATTGGAACAACGACGGACGAGACGACATTCATTTGGTCAATGGGCATGAGACCTTCGAAAGTCGGTCCGATTTTGAGCGCCAGTTCTGGCAGCACGATGTCTACGTCGGCGGATCAACTCCCGATCCGGCAGCCCAGCTCTACTTCATGCAGGCCAATGAGCGGCGTCGGGCCGCCCGGCAGTCCTACGGTGGGTGGCAGGCCAATCGACTGTTCACCCAGACGGTCAGGGACTCCTTCGTCGAGAATGCTTGGATCCTTGGGGTGGCAGTGACCGAGGATTGCCGCAATGTGGTGGCCGGCGATTTTGATGAAGACGGCCGGATGGACCTGGCTTTAACGACCTACGAACAATGGCCAGTGACTCGCCAGAGGCTGTTGATCTTCCGCAATCGTTCCGTCAACGACGGACACTGGATTGGGTATCGGCTGAACGCTCCGGCTCCGGGTTCCCACTTGGAAGTAACCACCCGGGAAGGCATCCGTCGTCATTGGTGGGTCAACGGAGATGGTTACCGATCCCAGTCGGACACCGAGGCCCACTTTGGGTTGGGGCAGGGCACCGAGGTCCTCAAGGCGGAATGGGTACGCCTCGGTGGCGCTCGCCAAGAGTTGCCCCGGACTCTCGACCGATGGCATCGGATTGGCCTCCGTCCCTGAGTCAGAGGGAACCCTGCAGGAGGTTCTGTTGACAATCCCATCTCGAAGCGGTGCGTAACGGGCAGGATCCGCGCTGCAAATCCAGGAAGTGGGTCTTCTTAGTCAAGGCAGCGATTCATGAGCTTTTTCAATGAATGGGATTCCTATTGACCGCAAAGGCGTCTGTTGTGGACAACCTGAGGGACGTGACGGATCCGATCCGGCGCGACTCCGGAAAAACACATGGCGAGAATAGTGAGGAAGGCGGGCCCTGCGATCAAATCGGCGGCCAGTTCCAAATACGACGCGCACCACAAGGTGCTCAACACGACCTACGGCTCTTTCGCGGACTTGCGCCGCGAACTGGCCGACTCCAAGGAGAAGGTCTCTGAACGGGAGAGCGTGCTGAAGCTCTTCGCCACCTGCATGGATCCTCAGAGGGCCTTCCTGCTGCTGGATGACTATCTCGAGAAGCTCTCCCTGAGCCGCAAGGACTTCGGTCAGTCGGAATGGTGGCCGCGAATGCAATCCTCGACGGGCAAACCCCGTCTGGAGGAAGTGGCCATGCTGTTCCTGCGAAACAATCGGTCGTTACCGACCGAATTGCTCCAGTACGCCAACTTCGAAAAGTTTGCGGCCGTTGAACAGACTGAGAAGGAGACCGGCTTCGTTCAGGAGCTGGAGAACTGGCTCTTCCCCCCTAACCACACGCATCTGGATTCACCGCGTGCGGCCCTGCGGGTCGTTTGTGAACCGAAGCGGGAAGACGAGAACTCCAATCAGTGGCGTCTGGCCGTCCATTTCTTCTTGTTCCGTTCCCGTTCCGGCGAGAAAGAGCGCTTTGTTTCGGACCTGTGCGACTTGCGCACTCGTGCGGCTCACGAGGCGGAACTCTTCCCGGCCGAAGACTGGCAGGTGATCGACTGGTTGCATGGTCACTGGTCGGAGAAGGTGCCTGAGGGGGAGGTCATGATGCTCGACGGCCCGGACTTGCTGACCTGGCTTGCCAAGTGGGCCCACGGACAGCGGCTTGAGCTGCTGGGCAAAGCGACCAACATTGATTTTGTGGGACGAGTGGCCGAATTGAAGCCGCGATTGGAGACCATCGAAGGCGAGATGAGTTTTACTCACGTGCTGTCGCTGCCCAATGGGGTGAACCAGCCGTTGCCGGAATGTCAGTTCTTCGTCGGAGAGCCTCCGCTGGTGTTGGTGGGCAACGAATTCTTTGTCCTGCGCCACGCGCCTCCGGCCACACTGCTGGGTCCATGGGCCCAACGTCCGGTGGTGCCGGTGAAGCGGTTGTCTCAGCGCCTGCTCACCGAATTGCGCCGCACCCAGGCCAAGGAGCAGCCCAACGCCAATTGGAGCGAGCTGTGCGAGACCCATACGGCCCGTCCCCAGTTCACCTTCGAACTGGCCGACGAGGTGGTTCGCGTCCGTCTCTTGGCTATTAGCGAAAAGGACGCTTCCGAGTGGCAATGGAACGGCCACGAATGGACTCGGGTGGTGGAGCGTCAGGGAACCGAAAACCGTCCGGAACTCCTCGACGATATTCGGCTGTTGCCGGCGATCCATTGGCTGCAGCAGGCCGATTGGTTTACTCCGGAGCCAGGTCTTTGGGTGCTCGATGCCAATGAGAACTGCCTGTCTCAGTTGGCCACGGCGTGGTTTGACCGCCCCAAGGAGGCTGACTACCTGGGTAACCCCAGCTTCCAGCGCCTCTTCCTCAATCGGCGGCTCGTGAAGCCCAAGCTGGTGCTCAAGGGTTCTGGTATCGACTGGCTGTCTGTGAGCGCCGAGTGGGAAGCCGAGGGCATGAAGCTTTCCAAGGCCGACTTGGAACGACTGGCTGCGGCCACCTCGCGCTTCGTCAAGCTGCCCGACGGCGGCTGGGTGGAGTTGGACATCGACGCCAACCGCAAGGCCCACGAGATGGCAGCCACTCTGGGGCTCGAAGGTCTCTCGGCGGACGCCCAGAAGACGTCCCTGGTCCATGCGACTCAGTTGGATGAAACAACCTTGGATGCCCTTGGAGCCAACAAGGTGGTTGCCGAATTGCGGGCCAAGTTGGCCAATTTCAAGGGGGTGCCCGAGACGAAATTGCCGGCGAGTATTTGCGCCGAGCTACGACCCTATCAGCAGGAGGGGTTCAACTTCTTGGCCAACCTCACCCGGCTTCGTCTGGGTGGTATTCTGGCGGACGACATGGGCTTGGGTAAAACCCTCCAAACCTTGGCTTGGCTCACCTGGCTGCATGAGAATGCCGCTAAAAAAGACAAAAAACCGTCGTTGGTCCTGTGTCCGGCCTCAGTACTGCACAACTGGCGCCGGGAGGCCGAGAAGTTCGCCCCCAATCTCAAGGTGCTGGTACTCCAGTCGGGCCAGCAGCGCCACAATCTGCGCAAGCAGATTCCCGACGCCGATATTGTGGTCACCAACTACGCCATCCTGCGGCGCGACTTGGAAGAGTTGGGCAAGTTCCACTTCCGTGCACTAGTGCTCGACGAGGCTCAATTCATCAAGAACCCGACAGCTCAGGTGACCGTTGCTGTGAAGGAGATCGAGGCCGATCACCGTTTGGCCCTCACGGGTACCCCACTGGAAAACCGCATGCTCGACCTCTGGTCGATCGTGGACTTCTCGCAGCCGGGATACTTGGGCAACCAGCAGAACTTCAATGAAGTCTACGAGGCCAAGGGCGATGGTCCGGAATGGGATGGCTCGGCCAAGCGCCGTCGCCTGAGTGCCAAGCTCCGCCCGATCATGCTGCGCCGCCTCAAGAAGCAGGTGGCTAAAGACCTACCCGACCGCATCGAGGAGCGCCGCGACTGCGAATTGGACGACGATCAGCGCAAACTGTACCTGGCCGAGCTGCGCCGCAGCCGCGAGCAGGTAATGAAGACCATGCAGGAGAAGGGTGTGGCCAAGTCCAAGATGCACGTCTTGGCGGCCCTCACCCGCCTGCGCCAGATTTGCTGCCATCCAAGGCTCGTCGGCAACGACTGCGTTTCGGGCAAGACCGAGACGCTCTTCGAGCTGCTCGAGCCCATCTTGGCTTCCGGCAACAAGATCCTGCTCTTCTCCCAGTTCGTGGAGATGCTGAAGCTTTTGGAGGCCGCCTGCCGTGAGCGGGGCATCAAGACTCACATCCTGACCGGCGAGACCAAGGCGCGTATGGAGGTGGTCAATGCCTTCCAGGCCGATCCGGATCCCTGCGTGTTCCTCTTGTCGCTCCGCGCGGCGGGCACGGGGTTGAACCTCACCAACGCCAGCTACGTGGTGTTGTACGATCCGTGGTGGAACCCGGCCGTCGAGGCGCAGGCCATCGACCGCTCGCACCGCATCGGCCAGACCCAGACCGTGATGGCCTATCGGTTGATCACTCCGGGCACCGTGGAAGAAAAAATCTGGGACCTTCAGCAGCGCAAGTCGGCCACCATCGCCGACGTGCTCGGCGAGGAAGGTTTTGCGAGCAATCTGACGAAGGACGACCTCGAGTACCTCTTCAGCGAGGACTGACCCGCGGTTTTTCCGGAAAGCATTGGGGCCGTGCGGGCCGTTTCTAACGGATCGCACGGCCTATTCGTTTACAGCAGGCCAAGGCCCTTGGTTTGTCGAGGAGACCGGGGAGGGCAGGGAAGGCAGGTCCCGGGCTGGTCCTGTCAGGGTTCGTAAAGTCCGACCTCTCGGAGTTGTGACTTGAAGGCTTCCACGCGCGCCGGGAAATAGCGTTGGACGATGCGTTCGACCTCCGGCTTCCAATGTCCCTCGACCGTGTACGTTTCGAAGGCCCCCTCCTTGTAGCGATGAATTTGGTTCCGGTAGTCGCCCCATCGCAAGGCCTCCGCAAACAAGGCCGGTTCCAAATGATCGGCCATCGAGCGGTATCGGGCGGCCGCGGCATCGGCCGAAAGAGCGGCTCCTGGGGCCATGTGCTTTCTGGCTCGGGTTGCGAACTCACGGCAGAAGTTTGGAGACTGTCGAAGCTTTTGAAAAATGCGGGTCGGCGATTGGTCGTCGTCGTCTTGCAGGCGGTTGTCCTGCGGGTTTTCGAGGGTTCTCTCCCCATCCCAAACTAGAAACTGCCAGAGACCTGGAGGATTCCGACGCCGGGCTGCGTACCAATTGGATGCGCGGTCCCAATCGCCGTTGGCGCCGTACAGGTTGAGCAGCATAAAATCGATGAAGGCAGGTACATCTAACTCGGCGCGGAGGGCCTTCTCCGTCACCTCGTTGGTAATGCCGGCGTTGATCAACCTCATCAACCGATCCCAGGCGATGGTGTCGCCGGAGAGCACCTTGTTGGCGTTGCGCGCATCATAATCGACGCTCCGACCGCCCCAGGTCCGGGCTGCGAAGCCAGCGTCCGGGCGTTCGCACAAATCGTAGATGCCCCAATAGAGGCCATTGAGATGCAAATGCACGGGACGACTGCGGGAGGCCGAATGCCCCATCACGGAATAGGTCGCCCGCATCCAAGGGTCTCGCAGGTAGTCGGCGCTCCGACGTTCCTTTGCGTCCCAGTGCAGCCAGGAGTGATTGTTGCCGGCGCGGAGAATGAACTGATCAAGGTCCCCCTCTTGCCCGGGGAACAACGCATTCTTGAGGGAGGGTTGCCCGTAGCGGGTGCGGAAGACGACCCGGAAGGAATGCTTCGGTGATTCCTTGGGACGGCGATTCCATCCTCCCTGAATCCTCAGACCGGCCTGAACTTGAAAACCCGGGCCGCGGGGGGAAGTCCGAAAGGTGAGTTGGACCGGCCGTTCCCAGGCGTCCCCGGATTCTTGGGTATGCCGGTAGAGCCCCCGCTCCTCGCCATAAAGATCTTCGTTCTTCAGGTTCAAAAACAGATGGGGAAGGGCCTCGAGGGCCTCTTGCAGTCGTTGTTCAGTTTTGGCCGCCCCATCGGCCGGCACCGACATTCGATACCAGGCAGGTGCTTCCCAGCCCTCTTCGCGCCCCCAGATTGTAGGTAATCCTGCCCCGTCTTGCCGCAGGATCTCGGCGACCGAGAACACCGAAGTCGACGGGGGAGGAGGGGCCGGTTCGGCTCCGGATCGGAGGACGAGAACGACTGCGACGAGGATCAGGAATGGAAGATCGCAGAGGTATCGGCGCACGTTAAAATCGTGAGCTGCTTCGGGCTGAAAAGCACGACTCGAACGGCTATAAAGATCTCCGCCTGTTGCCTCAAAACTTTTGACACCCTGTGGGATGGGCTTGGCGGTAGGGGATGAGGTCATTGACCTAAAAAGGGGTGATGCCGGCTAAGAGAAGGGATGCCGATGGAGCCATCGAGCTCCCTGGAAAGGACCGATCTCCGAGCGGTCTGGCCCTGCGGTGTTCCATGTCTGCGGTGTTCCATGTCTGCGGACGTTGGCGCTTTGGGAGAAATCGCCATACCTCGGAGGTTTACGGATAAGGCTGGGTTTGTAGTAGGACTCTGGGATGTAGCCCAATGACTTCCATGGTAGGGACCGATCTCCGAGCGGTCCGTCCGAGGGCGCTGCAAACCCCGGGAGACCGGTGACCGCAGTTCGAGCCAGGAACCGGCGCTTTCAGAGCAATCTCCCAACCGAGGAAGCGTGTCGGAAGTGTAGTGCTCAGGGTGGCGATTGCCTCGACAGCCGGCAGGGTGCGGGCGAGTTTCCACTCGCATGACCGTTCGGGACACCTTGTCGTGGATCACCAGAACGCTTCAATCTGCCGGCATCGAGTCCGGAGAAATTGAGGCGTGCTGGATGCTATGGCAATTAACCGGGTCCAGTCCGGTCCAGTTGCGTTTGCGGGGTGATTCGTTGGTTTCGCTGGAGCACCATCAACAGTTGGAGACTTGGGTGCGACGCCGCTGCCAGCGGGAACCGCTGCAACACATCCTGGGAACGGCCCCGTTTCTTGATTGGGAGATTGAAGTCTCCCGTGATGTTCTGGTGCCAAGGCCCGAGACCGAGGTGCTGGCCTTGAAGGCTCAGGATTGGCTCCGACAGCGGGCCGGTGGCATTGGAGGTAGGCCCTTGAAGGCCCTCGACATCGGCACGGGATCCGGTTGCCTGGCGATGGCCCTGGCCGGGATTCCAGGGGTTTCCGTCCAAGCGATCGATGTCTCGGAAGCGGCCTTGCGGATCGCCCGATCCAATGCAGCCCGGCTCGGATTCAACGGCATTGTTTTTTTGCATCGCGACCTGAGGAGTCTTGGCGCGACTGAGTTCCAAAATCTGGACCTGATTGTGTCCAACCCGCCGTATATTCCCACCGACGAACTCTCCCAATTGGATCCCGAGGTGCGCGACCACGATCCTCGATTGGCCTTGGACGGTGGGGTC
Source organism: Verrucomicrobiota bacterium (assembly GCA_026397675.1). Classification (GTDB taxonomy): domain Bacteria; phylum Verrucomicrobiota; class Verrucomicrobiia; order Limisphaerales; family UBA9464; genus SXXZ01. The sequence continues at coordinate 1,958 of JAPLUH010000159.1, read as the reverse complement.
GACGGTTTGGAGTTCTACCGCATCCTGGCCCGTTTGGGTCAGCACTGGTTGAGCGCCTCCGGTTGTCTCTTACTGGAGTTCGGGGATGGGCAGGCCGCGGCCCTGGTCCGCCTCTTCACCGAAGAGGGGTGGGGTGAGATTTCACCAGAGAAAGACTTGAGCGGGCGCGAGCGGATTCTCATCGTTCACCCATCGGCCGCCCGTGCGATCTAAATCCACCAACCCCCGCGGGCATCTCCGGTTCCTCAATCCATGGATAGTTTCTTGATCGAAGGCGGACTCCCCTTGAGCGGAGAAGTGACCATTAGCGGCTCGAAGAATGCCGTGCTGCCCATCCTTGCAGCGACGTTGCTCACCTCGGAGACCTGCGTCATCCGTCGGGTGCCCGACCTCAGTGACGTCGGCTTCATGGTCAAGATTCTCCAATCCCTCGGAGCCGAGGTGACTCAGGACGGCAGCACCTTGACCATCCGAGCCGCGAATATCTCCGGCCGCGGTGATTACGAATTGATCCGCAAGATGCGGGGATCGATCTGCATTCTTGGACCTCTTTTGGCGCGCCTGAAGGAAGCGGTGGTGTCATTGCCCGGAGGCTGCGTCATCGGCACGCGCCCCATCGATTTACATCTCAAGGGATTGCGTGGTCTGGGTGCTCAGGTCGAGGTGGAAGCAGGGTACGTGCGGGTCCATGCGCCGCGTCTGGAAGGACAAATGATCTTCCTCGGCGGTCGCGTGGGGCCCACGGTTTTAGGGACCGCCAACCTAATGATGGCCGCCACACTCGCCGTCGGTATCACCGTTATCGAGAGTGCCGCCTGCGAGCCCGAAGTGGTGGATCTGGCCGACTTCCTCATCTCCATGGGGGCGAAGATCACCGGCGCGGGCAGTCCGACGATCACCATCCACGGGGTGAAGGAGCTACACGGTGCCGATCACGAAGTCATCGCCGACCGCATCGAGGCCGGTACCTTCGCAGCTGTGGCTGTGGCGACCGGCGGTGAAGTCATTTTGCGCGGGGCCCGCGCCGATCACCTCGGGGCAGTCCTCGACAAGCTCCAGGAGGCCGGTGCGGAGATTCGCCGGGGGGCTGGAATGCTGACGGTCCGAGGCACGGGTTCCATCAAGCCCATCGACATCACCACGATGCCGTATAGCGGCTTTCCCACCGACATGCAGGCCCAACTGATGGCCTTGGCCTGTCAGGCTCCGGGGACGAGCATCATCACTGAGCGCATCTTCGAGTCGCGATTCATGCATGCCTCGGAACTCATGCGTCTGGGTGCGGATATTGCCATCGAGGGCCCCAGTGCCATTGTTAAAGGAGGTCGACCTCTGAGCGGCGCTCCGGTGATGGCCTCTGATCTTCGGGCGTCGGCGGCGTTGGTCATTGCTGGGCTTGCAGCCAAGGGCAGCACTCAAGTTCACCGAGTCTATCATCTCGACCGCGGCTATGAGCGGATGGAGCTGAAACTTCAGAAGCTTGGGGCCCGGATTCAGAGAATTCCTGGGGAGTAACTGGCGGATCTTGGGGGTAGGTGATGAAGTGTGTGCTCCGTGAAATTCGTGCTGCTATTCTTGTTGGTAGCCACGGTGGGATTCGGTGTTTACCGGATCTCGCTGGTTTACCGTTCGATACCCTCGGACGAGCATGCCCGAGAACAGGCCCGGGAGAACGCTCCCCCAGTGGTGGGCGATGAATCCCTGCCCACCCTGTCTCCGCCGTTGGAGGCCTCGTTGGCGCTCGCCACGCAGGCTGGTCCGCAGGCGCTCCGTCAATGGCTCAACCAGAATGGGGCTTGGGTTCCCGAGCCTCGGTTGTCGGCCATCCAGCTCGACTACGCGCAAATGCTGGTCCGCAACAACCCGGCCGAAGCCCGTCGGCTTTACGCCGCGGTGAAGGCACGAACACCGGCCAACTCACCCTTGGCTTCCCGACTGAAGCAGCTTTCCCGAACGTT